>DASPKR010000313.1:0-8374 GCA_035627975.1 Pyrinomonadaceae bacterium
TCCGAAGCCCGCTGTGTCGCCGGGTCGCAATCGACTCTGTTTCAGCCTGGGCGGATCAAGCCCTAGTTGTAGCGCGCGTTGCGCCACTGCTCGCGGGTCAGGCAGACCTTCTTCGTCTTCAGGCGGTCGCGGTGTTGGAAAGTATTCGCGAAGGCGTCATCCCCGGCGCCCGCAACTTCGAGCGGGCGGAGGGCGGCTTCCCGCTCGGCTCGGTCGGCCCCGCGGCCCGCGCCGTTGACGTGCGGAACGCCCTCGTCAACTCAATCGGCTTCGACGGCCACTGCTGCGCGCTCGTCATATCGCGCCCCGGCCTACGGTAGAGGGCGAATATCCTATGGGCGATTCGACAGCCCGCACGGACAAGGAAGAGCCCCTCGGGCTCGTGCCGCGGCTCAAAGGGCAGGGCTACGCGCGCGAGGACGTGGAGCGCCGCCGCCGGTGGGTCGAGGAGAAGACGGCCTGCCGCCTCGCGCACGTCGGCTCGCACTCGATACCGACCGAGGCGATGCGCGGCAACGTCGAGAACCCTGTGGGCGCGGCGCAGGTGCCTCTCGGCGTGGCCGGGCCGCTCGTCGTCCGCGGCGAGCACGCGCGCGGCAGTTTCTACGTGCCGCTGGCGACGACCGAGGGTGCGCTCGTGCGCTCCTACGAGCGCGGGATGGCGGCGATAGCGCGCGCGGGCGGCGCCGAGGCGCGCGCTTGTCTCGACGAGAACCGCGTCTCGCCCGTCTTCGCCTTCGGCACCGTGGCCGAAGCCCACGACTTCGCGCTCGGGCTGGGCGAAGTCTTCGAGTCGCTCCGCGCCGCGGCCGAGGCCACGACCCGTCACGGCAAACTGCTCAGGGTCGAGCCGCGAGCCGTCGGGCGCGAAGTGATTGTTGACTTCTGCTACTACACGGCCGACGCGCAAGGCATGAACATGATCGCGCGCGCGACCGAGGCCGCCTGCCGCTGGCTCGTCGGCGCGCGCCGCGCGCGCGACTACCTGCTCATGACCGGCCACTGCTCGGAGAAGCGCGCCTCCGCGAAGCTCTTCGCGGGCGGCAAGGGCAAGCGCGTCGTGGCCGGCGCGCTGCTGCCCGCGCGCGTGGTCAAGACTTACCTGCACACGACGCCCGAGGGCTTTCGAGACCTCTGGCGGCGAACGGTCGTCGGCCACCTGCACGCGGGAGCCGTGGGCTACAACGGCCACTACGCGAACGGGCTGGCCGCCCTCTTCATCGCCTGCGGGCAGGACGCGGCGAACGTCGTCAACTCTTCGGTCGGCGTCACGAACTTTGAAGTCACTGAGGCGGGCGACCTCTACGCGAGCGTGACGCTCGCCTCGCTCACGGTCGCGACCGTCGGCGGCGGGACGGGGCAGGGCACTGCGCGCGAGTGCCTAGAGATGCTCGGCTGCGCGGGCGCGGGGCGCGCGCCGAAGTTCGCCGAGATAGTCGCCGCCACCCTCCTGGCCGGCGAGCTCTCGATGGGCGCAGCGCTCGCCAGCGGCGAGTTCGTCGAGGCCCACGAGACCTACGGCCGCAACAGGCCGGAGGAAAGCAATCAGCCGGAAGAGAGTGAGCAGACATAGCTGACTGCCGACCGCCGACCGCTAATGAAATGAGACAGCCTTTCAGGGGTTTGCGCGGCGAGCCGCGTGAGTCTTACGACGCCGTCGTCATCGGCGCGGGCGTCGGGGGGCTCGTGTGCGCGAACATGCTGGCGAAGGCGGGGCTGAGCACTTTGATAGTCGAGCAGCACTACGTGGCGGGCGGCTATTGCAGCACCTTCCGCCGTCGCGGGTTCACCTTCGACGCCGCGACACACTTCTACCCGCTCCTGGGCAACCCGCAGACGATAACGGGCCGGCTGCTCGCGGAGCTGGGCGTCGAGCAGGAGTGGGTGAAGATGGTGCCGGTTGACCGCTTCCACTTCCCCGACGGCTCGGCCTTCTCCGTCCCCGCGGAGTTCGCGCCCTACCTCTCGAAGCTCAAGCGTGAGTTCCCCGGCGAGGCCGCCTCCCTCGACCGCTTCTTCGCCGAGGTGCGCGAGGCGTACCTGCACGGACTGCTGCGCTACTTCCGCGGGCGCGAGACCGGCCACCTCGAAGATTACGAAGGCATGAGCGTCCGCGACGCGCTAGACCGGCACTTCCGCGACCCGAAGCTGAAACTTTTGCTCGCCGCAGATTGCGGCCACTGGGGCTCGCCGCCATCGCGCACCTCGTTCGTATTCGACTCGATGCTGCGCCTCTCCTACTTCCTCGGCAACTACTACCCGCGAGGCGGCTCGCAATCTTTCGCAGACGCCCTGGCCCGTAAGCTAGAGGAGAGGGGCGGCCACGTCGTGCTGCGCGCGCTCGCACGGCGCATAATCGTCCGAGACGGCGCCGCGCGCGGCGTCGAGGTCGAGACAGGCCCGCCGCACGCGCGGCGCAGGACGGAGGTGCGCGCGGGCGTCGTCGTCTCTAACGCCGACCTACTTTTGACGCTCGAACGCCTCCTCGGCCCCGAGCACGTCGGCGCGGAACAGCTCGAACGCGTGCGCGCCATGCGGCCGACGCTCCCGTGCTTCCTCACGCACGTCGGCTTGCGCGGCGTGCCGGCGGAAGTGCTGGAAGATATCGCCGGCTACCACTGGGGTTCGTGGGACGCCGAGCGCGTCGCCGAGAGCGCCTTCAAGATTTTCGTGCCGACGCTGTACGAGCCCGAGATGGCGCCGCCCGGCTGTCACACCCTCATCGTGCAGAAGCTGACCGACGTTGACTACGAACGGGTCTGCGACTGGCCGGCGCACAAGCGCGAGGTCGAGCGCTACGTCGTCGAGAACTTGGAGCGCGTTGCGCCGGGCATTACGAAGAAGGCCGTCGTGTTGACGAGCGCGACGGCCGAGACTTCGCGGCGCTACACGCTCAACCACCGCGGCGCGATGCTGGGGTGGGAGATGTCGCCCTCGCAGCTCGGCGCCGCGAGGCCCCCGACGGAAGGGCCGGTCAGGAATCTGCACTTCGTCGGCCACTGGGCGCAGCCCGGCGGCGGCGTCACGCCCGTCATCGTCTCGGCGGCGCGCGCGGCCGCGAGCATCACGGGCCGCCCGGCTAGAGAGGCCGCAGCCGCCCTCGACGCGGCCGCGCGCGCGGCGGCGCAAGCCCCCGCCGCCCAGAGTTGACGGCGGCGTTCGGAGGAAGATTGAGGAGGAGCTTTTTCAGAAGGGCGTTGAAGCCCCTGTTCGTCGCGAGCGTCGCGGCGTGCGTCGCCTCCGCGCTCGCGCTCCACTCGATGCGGCGGCGCGACCGAGAGCACGCGCGCTTCTACGAGACGGGCAAGTCTGTCAACGCCTTCCTCGGCGAGTACAGGCGCGCCGTCGAGGAGGGCTTCCGCCGCGGCGACCCGTCCGAAGTCACGCGCTTCTACTCGGGGACTTATTCCTCTCCGGGGCGCGGCCGTTGGGCGCTGCGGCCCGGCGGCGAAGAGTCGGGCGCGATGGTCTCGCGCCTCGCGGCCGAGGGGCTCGGCGACTTCGGCCGGGCAGAGCTTAGTGAAGAGGTCGGGCGCTACTTCGCCTCCGTCGGCTCGATAGATAACGCCTGGTGCAAGATTGACATGATCGAGCAGGTAGATTCGGGGCGGAGCGTCACGCTGCGCGTCAAGTTCATCCTCGACGGCACGGGCGCCGACGGCACGGTCTTCCAGGACAGGCACTTCTACCGCTGGCGGCTCTTGAACGAAGCCCCGCCGGGCGGAGGCTTCGACTGGAAGATAGTGCGCGACGAGCTCATCGAGGGGCTGCGCGTCGGCGGCGACGGGCGCGGCTTCGTTGAGGTCGAGCCCGCGCGCTCCGGGATTGACTTCCGCCACGCGCGTGACCCGAAGCTCGACATGAGCCTGCACGGCGGCGAGCTTAAGTTCGACGTGATGGGCCACGCTTTTGGCGGGGTGAGCGCCACCGACTACGACGGCGACGACCGCCCCGACATCTTCTTCCCCGACGGCGTGCGCTCGCGCCTCTACAGGAACGCGGGCGCGTCGGGCGAACTCTCGTTCGTTGACTCGACGGCCGCCGCCGGGCTCGACGGCGTGGGCGAGGCGAGCGCCGCCCTCTTCGCCGACGTTGACAACGACGGCGACCAAGACCTCTTCGTCGCGCGCTACCTCGCGCCCAACAAGTTCTTCCGCAACCGGGGCGACGGCACGTTCGCGGACGAGTCGCAGGCGTCCGGCCTCGCCGTCTCTACGACGAGCCTCGCGGCCTGCTTCCTCGATTACGACTCGGACGGCTTCCTCGACCTATACGTCGGCACCTACGGCGACGCCTTCCGCCAAATCCCGCGCCTACCTTTCTTCGCCGAGAACGCCCCGCCCAACCGACTCTTCCGCAACGAGGGCGGGCGGCGGTTCCGCGAAGTGACCGCCGAGACGGGGACGGGCTACACGGGCTGGACGATGGCGGTCGCCTCGGCCGACTTCGACTCGGACGGGCACGCCGACATAGCCGTCGCGAACGACATGGGCCGCAAGTGCCTCTACCGAAACCGCGGCGACGGCACGTTCGAGGAGGCGGCGAAGCGGGCGGGCGTGCTCGACTGGAGCGGCGGCATGGGGCTCGCCTTCGGCGACTTCGACTCGGACGGGTGGCTCGACCTCTACACGTCGAACATCAACTCTAACCAGCGCTGGTTCGGCGAAGACCCGACCGTCTCGCAGTACGTCCGGAACGTCGCCCGCACGCGCTGGCTCGTGCTCGACGCCTACGAGTACTGGAAGTTTTACCGCCTGGTCGGCCCCGGCTGGCGCGCGATAGGGACGGCCGTGGGCGAGGGCAACTCGCTCTTCCGAAACGGCCGCGACGGGACGTTCACCGAGCTGAAGGACAGCCACACGAACCGCGCCGGCTGGGGCTGGGGCGTGGCCTTCGCAGACTTCGACAACGACACAGACCTCGACATCTACGCCGCCAACGGCTGGATAACGAACAAGAGCAAGGACGACCTTTGACTGCCCTTCACCTCGGGCGCGGTCGCGCACATAAAGAAGTACAAGCGCGGGTTCTTCTTCAGCCGGGAGTTCGTCGGCGACAACTCCTGGAACGGCTACGAGCACAACTGCCTGTTCGCCAACGCGGGCGGAGGGCAGTTCGTGGACGTTGCGCGCCCGCTGGGCGCGGACTCCGTCAGGGACGCGCGCGGGGTGGGCGTCGCGGACTTTAACGGCGACGGCCGGCTCGACCTCGTCGTCTCCAACAACGGCGAGGCGCCGACCCTCTACATGAACGCGCTGAAGGGCGCGGGCCGCGCGGTCGAGTTGAAGCTCGTCGGGTCGCGCGGCAACCGCGACGCCGTGGGCGCCGTAGTTCGGCTGACCGCGGGCGGGAAGACGATGACGCGCCACGTCGAGGCCGGCTCGGGCTACGCCTCGCAGTCCGTGCTCGCCGTGCACTTCGGGCTCGGGGGCGCCGAAAGGGTAGAGGTGGTCGAAATCCGCTGGCCGGGCGGGCTCATCGAGCGCGTCGGGGGCGAAGACTTCGGCACGACCTCGGGCGGGCGGCTGTTCGCGCGGGTCACGGAGGGCGCCGCCGCGGCGGCCGCCCGTTAGCTACGACGGCCGCGCCGTCGTGAAGTTCGGAGACCAATAATGTCGAAGAGACGAAAACGGTTGTTAATCTACGGCGTGCCGCTCGTCGTGCTGCTCGGGCTCGGCGTCTTCGTGAAGGTCAAAGTTGACCGGATTGAGGCCGGCGCCCGCCGGCTCGCCGAGTTGGGGCAGACCGCGCAGAAGGTTCTGGGCGAGTACCGCGCGGGCGTCGAGAAGCTGGACGCCGCGCTCGTCGCCGCCGCCTTCGACGAAGACTACTCGAACAGCGCCGAAGGGCCACTCGTCGAGGAGCTTCGGTCGGAGCGCGACGGCGTGCGCGTCTATGAGTGGAGGGCCGGGGGGCCGCGCCCGTTCTCGAAGCGCGACGCGGCCGAGCAGGTCGCGCGTTATCTTGCGACCATCAGCTCAATCGAGGAGGCGAAGTTCAAGCTCGACGCCGTCGAGCAGATAGTCGGCCCCGAAGAGATGGTCATACGCTCCTTCCTATGGCTGCGAGGGTCGCGCCCGGCGCGGGCCGTCGAAGTCAGCGCGAGCGAGGGCGCCCGGACTACGGAGACGGAGGCCTTCGAGACGCAGGTGCTCTTCCGCATGTGCCTGCGCGCGCGCGATGGCCGATGGAAGATAGCCTGGCAGGAGCTTATCCACGGCACGACCGTCACGGGAGACAGGCGTGGGTTCGTTGACGTGACGGAGGCTGCCGGCCTCGACTTCGTCGCGCGCCCGAACCCACTGTGGGCGACGCCCGAGTGGCGGCCCGCGAAGACGGAGTTCGTCAAGTACGGCTCGGGCGGGGTCGCCGCGGCCGACTACGACTCGGACGGCTGGTACGACATCTTCTTCGCAGACGGCGAGCGCCCGCGGCTCTACCGAAACAGCGGCGGCGGCCTGTTCGAGGACGCGACCGCCCGCGCGGGCCTCCCCGAAGTCATGATCGGCGCGCACACGGGGATACTCGCCGACTTCGACAACGACGGCCACAAAGATCTCTTCGTCGGCACCACGACCGGCCCCAACCGCATCTTCCGCAACCGCGGCGACGCGACCTTCGAGGACGTGACCGCGGGAGCGGGCCTCGGCGGCGAGATGGTGACGGTCGCCTCGGCGGCCGACTACGACTCGGACGGCGACCTCGACATCTACGTCGGCCGCTACCTCGACCCGCGCCGCAGCGTCCCGACCACGCTCTTCTACGCGCGCAACGGAGTGGGCAACTCGCTCCTGCGCAACGACGGCGGGTTCCGCTTCACGGACGTGACCGAGAGCGCAGGCGTGCGCGAAGGGGGCCTCACGCTCGGCGTCGCGTGGGGCGACTACGACGGGGACGGCCGCCCCGACATGTACATCACGAACGACTTCGGCCGGAATGCCCTTTTGCGTAATCGCGGCGACGGCCGGTTCGCCGACGTGTCGCACGAAACGGGGACGCTGGATTTCGGCTACGGCATGAGCTCGACCTTCGCCGACGTTGACAACGACGGCGACCTCGACATCTACGTCTCGAACGTGCACTCGGGCCAGCGCTGGTACGCGCAGGCCGTCACGCTCCACAAGTACATGCTCAACAGCATGAGGCAGGGGACGTTCTTCGAGGACTTCCCGACCTACCGCGAGATTTACAGGTACGTGGGGGCCGACTACCGCGGCTACGGCGACCGCATGGTGAAGGGCAACTCTCTGCTCATCAACGACGGCGCGGGCCGTTTTAAAGACGTGGCCGAGGCCGCGCGCGCAAACCCCTTCGGATGGTACTGGGGCTCGACCGTCTTCGACTACGACAACGACGGCCGGCAGGACATCTACGCCGTCAACGGCTGGATAACGTCGAAGACGACGGCAGACCTTTGACTGCCCTATATCTTGAGCGCGGTCGCGCACATCAAAGACTACAAGGCGGGCAAGTTCTTCCGCGACGAGTTCCGCGGCGACTCCTCCTGGAACGGCTTCGAGCGCAACGTGCTGCTAAGGAACGAGGGGGCGGCCGACGACGGCACGCCGCGCTTCGCGGACGTGGCGATGGCTACGGGCGCGGACGACATACGCGACGGGCGCGGCATGGCCGTGGCCGATTTCGACAACGACGGCGACCTTGACATCGTCGTCAACAACGGCGTGGGCGACTCGGGCCGCGCCGAGCTTGCGCGCGCCGTCCTGCTCCGCAACGACGTGGGCTCGCGGCGCAACTGGCTGGCCGTTGAGCTTCGCGGCGCGGAGGGTAACCGCGACGCCGTCGGCGCGACCGTGACGATAGAGAGCGGGGTGGGCAGGCAGCTCAGGCTCGTCACGGCAGGCTCGGGCTACGCCTCGCAGCACAGCGCGCGCCTGTACTTCGGGCTCGGCGACGAGACGCGCGTCCCGGCGCTCGTGGTGCGCTGGCCTAACAACCGCGTCGAGCGTTTCGAGAACTTGGAGGCCCGGCAACTGATACGCATAACCGAGGGGGGCGGCGTGCAGGCTTCGGTGCTGCCGGGCGCCGGGTTGTAGAGTTTGATGACGGAGAGGCTGGTCGTCTTCGGGGCTGATGAAGACCGGCTCACGCGGCTCGTGGCCGAGCGGCTGCGCGCTCACGCGGGCGAGCCGGAGTGCGCCGTCGTCTCGCGTGGGGCGAGCGCCGTGTCACACTTCGGCGGCGCGGGCGCGGCCGTCTATCTCGCGCTCGCGCGCTCGAAGGACGGCGTCGCCCTAGACCTCGACGACGCCGAGCGCGTCTTTCGTCAACTGGCGTCAGCAGGTGCGCGAAAGCTCGTGCTCGTAACGAGCGCCGCCGTGTACGGCGCGAGCCCGCACAACACTGGGCTGCTGAC
>DASPKR010000314.1:0-2348 GCA_035627975.1 Pyrinomonadaceae bacterium
CCGGCTACCCCTTCGTCCCGGCCGTCTATATCATCCTCGCCACGCTCCTCGTCCTCGACCTCGTCTATCTCGCCCGCCTCACCTCCGGCATAGGCTTCCTCATCGTCTTAACGGGCCTGCCCGTCTATTTCGCATGGAGCAAGAGCAGAAGGCAGAAGGCAGAAGGGCAGTAGGGAAATCCTCTAGTTCGTGCGCTCCGAATTTGAAGCCGGAGCGCGCGAAGTAAAGCTTACCGCCTTCTGCCTTCTGTTTACTTCGACCATTCGTCGGCGACGACGTACTCGACCTTGACGGGAACCTTTCGGACGTACTCCTCGCCCGCGGCGCACATGGCCTTCTCCACGGTCTTCGCCACGTCATCGGCGTCGGCCCCGGCCGCCTCGACCACTATCTCGTCGTGGACGACGTTGACGACGCTCGCGCCCGTCCCCTTCAGGCGGTCGTGCAGCAGCCGTAGCGCGCGCTTGATGATGTCGGCGCTGCTCCCCTGGATGGGCGAGTTCTTGCCGTTGCGCTGGGCGAGGGAGGCGGCCTGTTTGTCTTCGGGGTCGAAGTTGAAGCGGAAGAGGCGGCCCGCGACGGTGCGCGGCGCCGTTCGGTCGCGGACGGCTTTGAGCGCGGCGTCGCGGAGCCAGGCGTCGAGGTCGCGGTAGGTGGCGAAGTAGCGGCGCAGCAGGTCTTCGGCCTCCGTCTCCGTCAGGCCCGTCATCAGGGCGAAGCGGCGCGCGCCGATGCCATAGACGACGCCGAAGTTGAGGCGCTTGGCGAAGTCGCGCTGCTGCTTGGTCACGTCCTCGAGCGAGACGTTGAATATCTGCGCGGCGGTGACGCGGTGGAGGTCCGCGCCGGAGTTGAAGGCGTCAACGAAGCCCCGGTCGCCTGTGAAGTCCGCGAGTATGCGCAGCTCTATCTGGCTGAAGTCGGCCGTTACGAGCTTGCGCCCCGCGGGCGCGCGGAAACAGCGGCGGAACTCCGCGCCGTGCGGTATCTGCTGCACGTTCGGGTCGGTCGAGCTCATCCGCCCGGTCGGCGCGCCTATCTGGTGGAAGTTCGAGTGTATGCGGCCCGTCGTCGGCTTGATTGCTTCGAGCAGCGTCTCGCCGAACTTCAGGGTCTTTTGCAGCGTGCGGTATTCGAGTATCTGGCCGACGACGGGGAACTCCGCGGCGAGCGGCTCGAGCTTCCAGTTGCGCGTCGAGTCGGGCAGGCGCTCTCCGGGGATGAAGCGCTTGAGGGCCTTGGTCAACTGAACGTGCGAGTCGAGGTTTATGTCGGCGCGCACGGGGCCGAAGAGAGACTGCTGCGCGGGCTCTTCGGCCAGAGCGTCCTGAAGGACTTCGTGCAGCTCGTCGCGCCCCTTCTTGATGCCTGCCAGAAGCTCGCGCCAGCTCGGCTGGTCGAGGTAGATGCCGGCTAGCTCAAGCGCCGCGAGTGGGACGACGCACTCGAACTCAAGCTGCGCGCAGCGCCCGAGCGAGTTCGCGCGCAGTTGTTGAATCAACTTGTCGCGCAAGGGGAGCATGACGGCGGCGTCGCGGGCGGCGTACTCTAACTGCGCGGCCGACAGTTCGCCGCCCCAGTCGCTCACCTGCATCGTCTTGTCCATCTCCTGGCCGAGGTAGCGCTCGACGACGACGGCGAGGCCGTGGCGGTCTTCCTGCTCGCCCGCCGAGATTATCTGGCTGGCGAGGAGCGTGTCGAATAGGCCGCCGCGCTCGACCGTCTCGCCGCCGTTGACGTTCACGCGCGAGTCGAAGTCGCCGCACAGCTCGACGCCGAGCCGGTGGCGCACCCACTTGGCGTCGAACTTGGCGTTGTGCGCGACCTTGACGGGCTTCGGGGAGGCGAGCAGGCGGCGCAGCGGCTCCAGCGCCTCGGCGCGCGCGGCGTCGCCGGAGGGGGCGAGGCGGTCCAGGTCGAAGAGGTACGTGCCTGCGGGCGAGGCGAGCTGCACGAGGCGCAGGCGCCCCTCGAAGGGGTCGAGCGCGGTGGTCTCGCAGTCGAATCCGAGCGCCGGGTGGTGCGAAAGCTGCTCGACGGCCGGGGCCACGTCCGCGGGGTCTGTGACGAGCCAGTAATTGATCTCTTCCATCTATTAAGCCGTGAATTAGGGCGACGGGGAAAATTGGCGCGGCGCAGCCGATGGCGGCGCCGAGATAAGCTACCCGAAAAAAGGGATTATGTCATTCGGCGGGGCGGGCGCGTGGGGTCGGCAGGCGGAAGCCTCGCGGGCGCCGGGTTCATGACGGAATGGCTGTCATGAACCTCTCACCCGCGAGGCTTCCGCCCGCGGCTCTGTTACGGGGCGGCCTGCTGCTGCGCGTACTTCTGTTGCAGTTGCTGCTGCT
>DASPKR010000315.1:0-6327 GCA_035627975.1 Pyrinomonadaceae bacterium
GTCGGCCCCGCGCCCGGCGGGCTGGTGCTCGCGCCCGACGGCTCTCTCGACCTCGAGCGCAGCTTCGTCCGCGTCAACTACTTCTCCCTGCTCGGCGACGCCTCCGTTCGCAACAACGTGCAGCGCGGCGTCGAGAACCGCCCCGTTGACTTCGTGGCCGTGAGGCTGCCCGCCGAGAGCCTGGGAGGCGCCGCGCGGGGCGGCGAAGACCTGCGCGCCGACGAGGCCGTGTGGCTCTACGGCGGGCGCGATCGCCAAGCGCTCATACTCGCGCGCGAAGACGCGACGGGCCGCACGCGCATCAAGTACCTGCCCGTCGCGAACCTCCGTCAGGACGGGCGCGGGCGCGTCACCTTCGACCGTCCTCAGTGGGCCGCGGGCTTCCCGCTGAAAATCTGGGAGGACTCGCGGCTCGAACTGCCGGCGGGCGCGTCGCGCGAGGAGTGGCTCGCGGGCTGGCACACGGACGAGGAGTGGCTGCTCGCCACGCACCGCACGGCCTACTCGAACGCCGTCGTCGGCCTGCACGAGCAGATGGCCCGCCACCGGACTGAGGCGACCGACCCGGGCGCGCCCGGCCTCGGCGATGACGAGCGGCTGATACGACGATTCCGGCGCCGCCAGCGCGAGCTGGTCGAGAACGACCTGCTCATCCTCGCCAACGACCACTGGAACTTCGACGTGCGCGGCTTCAACCCCGGCGGCAACCACGGCTCGTTCTTCCGCGCCTCGACCCACTCAGTGCTCATGTTCGCCGGCGGCGAGGCGACCGGCATACCGCGCGGCCTCTCGGTCGAGCGCCCCTACGACAGCCTCTGTCTGGTGCCTACGCTGCTCGCGCTCACCGGCCAAATCGAGGACGGCGCGCGCCCCGTCCCGGTCCTCTGGCGGCGCGGCTTCCGCGACTTCCCCGGCCGTCCCGTGCGCGAGCTGTTCGACGCGCCGCGCGAGATGCAGCCGCCCGTCGCTGGCTCTGCCGCTAAGGAGAGCGCGCCTTGAGCGGGCAGGCCGGCGGAGGGAGCCCCGGCGCGGCGACCCGGGCGTGGCCCGCGGACGACGTGGAGCCGCAAGACCTCCTCGACGCCGAGATACACATCTCCGTCGGCACAGACGGCGACGGCGAGCAGGGCCGCAAGCGCCGCGGCCGCGGCCTGTACCTGCACGGCGCGGCCTTCGCTCTGGGTGCCGCCCTGCTCATCTTCGTCGTCCGCCACGTCGGCGTCGGCCACATCTACGACGCGCTGCGCGAGGTCGGCCTCGGCTTCTTTTTCCTCCTGGGCATCATCGGCCTGCGCCACGCTCTGCGCGCCCACTCGATGCGCATCGCCGTCCCGCGCGAGCACAGACGCTTCAGCTTCCTCCGCGCCTTCACCACTCGCCTCGCGGGCGAGACCATAAGCTTCTTCACCTTCACCGGCCCCGTGCTCGGCGAGGCGACGAAGGCGGCGCTGCTGAAAAAACGGGTGCCGCTCGCGGCCGGCGTGCAGGCGCTCGTCGTTGACAACCTGCTCTACAACCTCTCGGTCGCCATCTTCATAACGAGCGGCGCGTGCCTGATGCTCGCCACCTACGACCTTCCGAGCGGCGCGCGCTACCCCCTGGTCGTCATCGCGGTCGGCATGCTGCTCGCCACGGTCGCTACGGTCGCAGCCGTCATAAGCAGCATGATGCCGCTCTCGGCGGTCGTTGACTTCCTAATAAGGGTAGGCGTCAAGCGGCGCGCGCTCTCGGCGAAGCGCGCGCGCGTGCGCGAGATAGAGTCGAACGTCTATGACTTCTACAAGGAGCGCCCCGGCGCCTTCTTCCAGATGTTTGCGTGCGACTTCCTGTCGCACGCGACGACCGTGGCGGAAGTTTACGTCGTGCTGGCGATGCTCGGCTTTGAGCCTTCGGCGCGCGTGTCGTACATTATTGACTCGCTGACGAAGGTCATAAACCTGGTGTTCGGGTTCGTCCCCGCGACCATAGGCGTTTATGAGGGCGGCACCGGCTTCATACTGCACACGCTTGGCTACGCGGCGGCCGCGGGCGTAACGCTCGGCATAGTGCGAAAGGCGGGCCTGATAGTCTGGGCCGTCATAGGGCTTTTGATGCTCGTGCGCCACACGGCGCCGGGCGCCGCTCGCAAAATCCTCGGGCGCAACCCGCGCCTGCGTGAAGCTATGGACAACCTTGTTCTCTCTAACATGACCCACCGGCCGGCCCGCACCTTCGTGAGCGTGCTGGGCGTCGCGGTCGGCGTGCTCCTCGTGGTCTTCACCGTCGGCCTGGCGCACGGCGTCCTGCGCGAGCGCGGCAGGCGCGAGGGCGAGACGGGCGCGGAGATTATGATGCGCGCTTCGGGTTCCGTCGGCATGAGCGGGACGCAGCGCTTCTCCTACCCCGTCTCGCGCGCCGACGAGATAGGGCAGGTCGAGGGCGTGCGCGTCGCCGTCCCCGTCGGGCAGAAGACCGACGCCTCAGACACGGGCTTCGGCATGCGCGTCATTGACGGCATCCCCTTCGAGAGCTACGCGCGCCTCGCCGGCATGAAGGTGATCGAGGGGCGCGGGCTCCAGTCGGGCGACGAGGCGATAGTTGACTCGACTTGGAAGGAGCAGCGGAAGGTTAACGTCGGCGACTCCGTCAAGCTCTACGGCACAGACTTCCGCATCGTAGGCATATACGAGCCGCCGGGCGGCTCACGCATCAAAATCCCGCTCTCGACGATGCAGGGCATCGCCGGCGCCGAGCCCGACTTCTGCTCGTCCGTGCTCGTCTCCGTCAGCAACCCCGCGGAGCAGGAGGCTGTCGCCGCCCGGATTCACGAGCGCTTCCCCGACGACCAGCTTATCTTCACGCGCGACCTGCCAGAGCTTTACACGGCGAGCATCCCGGCCCTCAACGTCTTCGTTAGCGTCGTCGTCGGCGTCTCGGCCGTCATCAGCACGCTCGTCATCCTCCTCGCAATGTACACGACCGTCACGGAGCGGACGAAGCAGATAGGGATAATGAAGGCGCTGGGGATGTCGAACGCAGGCATCGCGTGGGTCGTCGAGCAGGAGGCGCTCTTCGTGAGCGTCCTCGGCGTCATACTGGGCCTCTTGCTGACGCTCGGCGCGCGGGCGCTCGTGATGAGCGTCACGTCGCTGACGGTTGACATAGAGCCGCGCTGGCTCGTCATCTCGCTCGCAATCGGCCTCGCGGGCGGCACGCTCGGCGCGCTCTACCCAGCCCTCCGCGCCGCCCGCCAGGACGCGGTAGATGCGCTCAGCTACGAGTAAGCTTGACTGTGTAAGGGGAACCATGAGCGAACAGAGGGGCGCAGGCGCTGAGGCGCTGGAGGAGTTGAGGCGGTCGAACTCGGAGGCTTTCTCGATTCTCGGGACTGAGTTGGCCGAGGTGAAGGCGATGCTGATGGCGCTGCTCGACCTTCAGAAGTCCGTCATCATGACGACCGGCATGAGCGAGCGGGACGTAGAGCGCCACGTCCAGACGCTCCTCGACGGCTACCGCGAGCGCTTTCTCTCCGCGCTTTCCGACCGCGTGCAGGACGCCGCCGACAGAGCGTAGGCCCGCCGCCGCCTAACCTGCCATCCCCTTCGCGACGCGGCGCGACATGGCCATTATCGTCCAGGAGGGGTTGACGCCGGGCGCGGTCGGGAAGAGGCTCGAGTCGGCGACGTAGAGGTTCTCGGTGCCGAAGACGCGGCCCGCCTCGTCCGTGACGCCGCGCGCCTCGTCCGCGCCGAACGGGTTGCCGCCGCTCGTGTGGTCGGAGTAGAGCAGCAGGTCGTCGTAGGCGAACTTCAGTCTCTCCAACTGCTTCAAATCGGCCTCTCGCTCGATCTTCGGCGGCCGGAGCAGCGGCAGGAAGACGCGCCGCGCGCCGACGGCGAGGAAGCCGCGGGCGGCCGTCAGGAAACACGTGCGAAGGCTCTCTATGTCGCGCTCGCTCTCGCGGAAGTCGAGCTGCGGCTTGCCGTCTTTGAGCACGACGCGGGAGCGCGCCGGGTCGTCCTTGAGCGTGATGGTGATGCTCGTCGTGTGGTGGAAGCGGCGCATGATCTCGTAGTGCTCGGCCGGCGGCAGGTTCGAGACGAAGGAGGCGAGGTTGGCCGGGAAGAGTATGCTGGCGAGCCACCAGAAGCCGTGCTCGCGCAGGTAGCCGGTGAAGTTGTAGATGGCCGGCACGCCGTTGAAGGGCAGGTACTGTTTGCCGCTCAGGCTCCCGCGCCTCGTCACAGGCTCGTCGAACATGGCGAAGATTTGCGCGTGCGGCTGCAAATAGACTTTGCGGCCGACGCGCTCACGGCCCGGAAGCCCGCGACTCCGAAGCAGAACCCCCGACGAGAAGAACGCCCCGCCCGCGACGACGACGCGACGGGCGCTCACGGTCGCGCGGCGCACGACGCGCCCCGTCGAATGCTCTTTGACGGCTACCTCGACGCCCGAAGCCCTGAAGCCGCCAGCCCCCTTCCCGCCCGCGACCGCAGAAGCCTCGCACTCGGTCAGCACCGTTAGATTTCCGGTCGCGAGGCCGGCGGGGATGAAGCTGTTCGCCATCGTCCCCTTCATGTCCAGCCCGCAGCCGAAGTTGCATAGCCCCACGCCAGCGCAGCCTTCCGTGTAGCGGCTGAGCATCACGAGCCCCTCCGGCCTGCCCAGCGCCGACGCCATCTCGCGGACGATGCGGTTGCTCGCGTTCTCCAGAGCCTTCGTCTGCGGCGTGAGCGACATCATCTCGGCGACGTGCCGGTAGTGCGGCTCGAGCGACTCGCGCGTGACGGCGGCGGTGCCGCTGCGCTCGCTCCACTCGTTGAAGATGAAGTCGTCGGGCTTCATGCCGACGCCGCCGTAGATGATGCTGCTGCCGCCGAGCACGTTCCCCTGGTAGAGCAGCGCGCGGAAGCCCGAGGTCGTCTCGACGTGGCCGTTGCGGCTAGACATGTCGAGCACGCGGAAGTTGAAATCCTTCGCGGGGATGTACGGCCCGCGCTCGACCAGCAGGACTTTCATCCCCGCCTCGGCGAGTGTCGCCGCCGCCACAGACCCGCCCGGCCCCGAGCCGACGACGCACGCGTCGAACGTCCCGGCGAAGACCTCGTCGGCGCGGCCCGCCTCCACGTCGCGCGCGCCGTAGATGTGCCGGCGCAACTCTTCCGTGATCTTCCTTATCACGCGCGCCCTCCGTGCGAGTCTATGAGCGAGAGGGCGCGCTCGTCGCCCCAGAAGGCCACGAGGCAGAGCGAGGAGAGCGCCTTGCCCATCTTCTGCATCACCTCGAAGCGAGAGCCGCGCGCTCCGAGCGCCACGCGGTCGCCGCCGTAGAGGAACGCGACCCGTCGCGACCACGCCAGGAGGCGCAGGACTTTGCGGCGGTGGTCGGCGCTCCCCTGCGCGAGCATGTGCTCGACGTTCGCGAGCACGTCAATGCCGGTCTGGCGTAGCGCCTCGGCCGGGATGAGCGTCGCCGCCACGCGGTTGATGAACTCTTTGTCTTTACGGTCGAGCGTGAGGCGCGGCAGCGCGACGGCCGCGAAGGCGAGCGAGAAGAGGAAGCCCCGCCGGCTCAGGTGTCGCTCGGCGGATTCGACTTCGCGCGCTACGGCTTCGAGCCCTTCCATACGGCAGACCGAAAAGTGAAGTCAGCGCACCTCCCGGCGGGCGCGCGTGATGAAGCTCTCAATCTCACGAATCGTCCGCGGGAGAGCGGCAGAGAGGTTGCGGTGGCTGTCTGGTGTGACGAGCACGTCGTCCTCGATGCGGACGCCGATGTTCTTGTACTTCTCGAAGGCGGGCCGCACGGCCTGCCTGAACTTCTCCATCTCGGGCGTCCGCGGCAGATTGTCGAGCGCGTCGGCGCGAACGTAGATGCCAGGCTCGTTCGTGAAGACCATGCCCGGCTCAAATTTCTCGGCCCCGCCCACGTCGTGGACGTTCATCCCGAGCCAGTGGCCCGTGCCGTGGAAGAGCCACGCTCGGTACTGGTTCGAGTCCCGGTCGGTGATGAGGCCGAGCCGCAGAAGGCCGTCCTTGATGACCTCGACCGAGGCCGCCTGCATGTCGGCGAGGCTCCCGCCCGGGCGTATCGTCCTCATGCCTGCTTCCTGGGCCGCCAGCACCACTTCGTAAATCTCCGCCTGCTCCTTCGTGAACTTCCCCGACGCCGGGAAGGTGCGCGTGACGTCCGCCGTGTAGTGCATGAACTCGGCGCCCACGTCCATGAGAATCAGGTCGCCGGGGCGGACGCGCCCCTGCGAGGCGTTGTAGTGGAGCGTCGCGCGCGAGATCGGGCCGAAGGCGATGCTCGTGCTCTTCAGCGCAGAGCCGCGGCTCTACACGAAC
>DASPKR010000316.1:0-3323 GCA_035627975.1 Pyrinomonadaceae bacterium
TTTCGTCTGCCGCGCCCGCAAGCGGCCGGCGTGACGTGAGCCTTTGAGCGCATAATTCCCCGGCCCCCGCCCGCGAACAAAACCCTTGCTTTTATCCCTCCCGGTGATAATCTCACAGCGCTTTGGCTCCTGAGACTTACGGGAACGGGTTCTCTCCTTTATGAACAAGAGTCTTCCTTCGGGCAGAGCCTTCGTGCGTGCCTGCGTGTGCGCGTGCGCGCTGGCGGCCGTATGCGCCGCGACGTGCGAGCTCGGGGCCGGCGCGTTCGTGGGAGCGCCGCGCCCGCGCGCGAAGGCGCGGCAGGGCGAGCGGCTCGACATAAGGCTGCGCTCGCTAACGACGCGCGCGACGGGCAGGCTCGTCGTCGAGCCGAGCGAGTCGGGCGGGCGCGCGCTCTTGACGGCGCTCGGCCTGCCAGACCCGCAGACGCTCGCGAGCACCGCGCGCACATACGTCGTCTGGGCTCTGAGCGGCGGGCGCATCGTCCGGCTCGGGGAGCTTGTGCGCGACGAGCGCGGCAACGGCGGGCTCGCCTTCGACCGGCCCGGCGGCTTCGAGCGCTACGGCGTAATCGTCACGGCCGAGCCCTCGGCCGACGTTGAGCGGCCCGGCGACCCGGTGCTCACGACCCGCACCGACGAGGCCGCGGCCCTCTACCCGGCTAAGACCGGCGACGACGCCGCAGCGGGCGACGCCGCCCGCGCCACGAAGGCCACGACAGGCCCGGCCCCGCGCCCGCCCGACCCCGCGCCTCCCGCCTCGCGCACGCGACGCGCCGGAGTCGCGGGCGACTTCTACACGGAGGTTGACGACGCGCTCGCGTCCAGAGGGGGCGGCCGCCTCATCGAGCTCGACGGAAGCTCGGCCGCGCCGGGCGCCAGCGGCGCTGCGCGCGCCACGCTCCTCACGGGCCGCGCCTACGTCCGCGTCAACTTCCGCGGCCTGCCGCTGCCCGACGCCGTCGGCGCGAACGTCTATGTGATGTGGGCCGTCACGCCCGAGGGGCGCATCGCCTACATGGGGAGCCTGCCCGTCACCGAGGCCATAAACACCGCGGAGATTTACGTCCGCGCCGCAGGCTTCGAGGCTGACGACTACACCCTGCACGTCACGGCCGAGCGGCAGCGGCCCGTCCCCGCCCCCTCGGGCCGGCTAATGCTCGCGCCCAAGTCGGCCACCATCGTCAAGTGAGCGCGTTCGCCGCCGCGGCCCCGCCCGGTATAAAATAAGTGTGGAATGCGAAGTGCAGAGTGATGAATTGAGGCGGCCCGCCTCAATTCATCACTCTGCACTTCGCACTCATCACTTTTTCAGAGGTCTGAATGGCTAAGAGGGGCTCAGTCCTCGTCGTTGACGACGAGGAGATAATGCGCGACGTTCTCGAGACGCTGCTGTCGGCGGAAGGCTACCGCGTTGACCTCGCAAGGACGGGCGAGGAGGGCCTGGAGGCTTACGGTCGCCGCGCCTACGACGTGGTTCTGCTCGACGTTTCGATGCCGGGCATGGGCGGCCTTCGCGCGCTCGAAGAGCTCCTGAAGCTCGACCAGGAGGCCGTCGTCATAATGATAACGGCCTACGCCACCTTCGACACGGCCATCGGCGCCTGGGAGCGCGGCGCCTTCAACTGCGTCCGGAAGCCCTTCCAGAACGAGCAGATTCTCGCCACCGTCGCCGCGGGCATACGCCGCCGCCGCAAGGACGAGGAGCGGCAGACGCTCAGGCGCGCTCTCTCGCGCAGCGTTGACCGCGGCTCCATCATCGGCCGCTCCGAGAAGATGCACACCATCTTCCAGCTCGTCGAGCAGGTCGCGCCTGCCCGCTCGACTGTGCTCATCACCGGCGAGTCCGGGACGGGGAAGGAGCTGATAGCTCGCGCGATTCACATGCACAGCACGCGCGCCTCCAAGCCCTTCGTCACCGTCAACTCTTCTAACATCCCCTCTGAGCTTCTGGAGTCTGAGCTGTTCGGCCACACGCGCGGCGCCTTCACCGGCGCCGTCGCCGCCAAGAAGGGGCTCTTCGAGGTGGCAGACGGCGGCTCTCTCTTCCTCGACGAGATAGGCGACATCCCGCCCGAGACGCAGGCGCGCCTGCTGCGCGTGCTACAGGAGCGCGAGTTCACCCCCTTGGGCGACACGGCGCCGCGCAAGGTTGACGTGCGCATCGTCGCCGCGACGAATATTGACCTCAAGGAGGCCGTCCGACAGGGGACTTTCCGCGAAGACCTCTACTACCGGCTCGCCGTCGTCCCCATCGAGCTCCCCCCCTTGCGCGAGCGCCGCGAGGACATACTCCCGCTCGCCCAGCACTTCATACGCAAGTACAACGAGGAGAACGCGCGCTCCGTCTCCGAGCAGCTCGCGCCCGACGTGCTCGCGCTCCTGGAGGAATATTCGTGGCCCGGCAACGTGAGGGAACTTGAGAACGTCATCGAGCGCGCAGTCGTCATAGCGCCCGGCCCCGAGGTCACGCGCCAGTGCCTCCCGGCCGAGATCGCCGACCCGCAGAAGGCCATGAGCGCCGCCCCCCTCTCGGCCGCGGCCGGCGCTCTGGACATAAGTCACGGCGTCAACTTCTACGACGAGGTTCGCCGCTTCGAGATAGACCTCATACGCCGCGCCCTCGACCAGACGGGCGGCCACCAGTCCCGAGCCGCCCGCCTCCTCGGCATGAACGCCACCACCCTCAACTCCAAGATCAAGACCTACAACATCCAGCTTCGCTCCTGAGACCCGACGCATGGCGAGAGGGGCAGAGCCCGTCGAACAACTGAGCGACGCCGAGGCGCGCTTCGAGCGCGTGCGCGGCACTGTGGGGATGGTGCTTGCGCCGGCCGTCTTCGTCGTGCTGCTTCTTCTGCCGCTCGCGGGATTGAAGCCGGAGGCGCAGAGGCTCGCGGCCGTGATGGCGGCGGTCGTGGTGCTTTGGGTGACGGAGGCGCTGCCGCTGCCGGTGACGGCCCTGCTCGGGGCTGCGGCGTGCGTCGTGCTGAGGGTCGCGCCGGCGCGCGACGTGTTCGCGCCCTTCGCAGACCCTCTGATGTTCCTCTTCATCGGCTCCTTCATACTTGCGCGCGCGATATTCCTGCACCGGCTCGACCGGCGGCTCGCCTTCGGCGTGCTCTCCGTGCGCTGGGTGGGCGCTCGCCCGGCGCGCATACTCTTCGCATTCGGCGCCGTGACGGCCTTCATCTCGGCCTGGATTTCCAACACGGCGACGACCGCCATGATGTTCGCAATAGGGATGGCGATACTCGCGTTCCTCTTCGAACAGGAGGGCGGCGGCGGGCGAGTCAGTCGGCGCTACGCCACGGCGCTGATGT
>DASPKR010000317.1:0-6240 GCA_035627975.1 Pyrinomonadaceae bacterium
CGCGGACGAACGGAGGCCCCGCGCCCGCCGCCGAGGCCGCCCCGGCGGAAGGCGGGGACGTGGACACTGAGGCGGCAGGGCCGCAGATTCAGGAGAAGCGAGGGCGCCGCGGCGCTGCCGTGAAGGCGGCGGCGGCCTCGCCAAGCCCGCACGAGCACGGGGCGACCGCCGCGCGCGCGAAGCCGCTCACGCCGGGCGTCTCTCTCGACGAGGCGTGTCGCAGCGCCGTCCGCATGCTCGTCGAGGAGCAGAGCGTCGAGTCGCTCGCGCTCATGCTCAGAGCAGATGACAACTTCTACCCTGCCTGCGTCACCGGCGCCTTCGAGTCGCGCCCGCCGCGCGTCGCGCTCAAGCCCAAAGAGATAAAGCTTCTGCTCGCCGCAACGAAGGGCGACTCGATACCCGTCCCCGCCGCGGGCCGCACCTCCTCGAAGCACGAGGAGGCGGTCGAGCTTTTCCCCCTGATAGTCGGCGACGAGATAAAAGGCGCGCTGCTCGTCGCGGCCGCGAGCCTGACCGGCGAGCAGCGCCGCGCGCTCGCCGCCTTCTGCCGTGAGATAGCGATGCCGCTCGAAGTCGCGCGGCTGCGCGAGGAGCTTGAGCGCCGCACGCGCGCCGCCTCGCACTCGCAGGCCTTCACCGAAGTCCTGAACACGGCGCTGCCCGAAGAGGCTTACTCGACAATCCTGCGACACTCGACCGACCTGCTGCGCGCCGAGCGCGGCTCGCTCCTGCTCTACGACGAGCGCGCGGGCGAGCTCGCCGTCATGGCGGCCGTCGGCCCGCGCGCGGACGTTGCGCGCGAGTCGCGCGTGCGTTTGGGCGAGGGCGTCGCCGGCACCGTGCTGCGCGAGGGCCGTCCCGTCGTCGTGCGCGACGTGTCCGCGCTCGCCGGCTGGGAGCCTGCGCCCGCCGAGCGCAGCTACAAGACGGGCTCGTTCATAAGCTACCCCATCCTCGTCGGCGGCCGCCGCGTCGGCGTCATCAATGTCACGGACAAGGCCGGCGGGGGCTCATACGACGAGGAAGACCTCGGGCTCCTCGACCTCATCGCGCCGCAGATGGCTTTGGCGATTGACCGCGCCGAGTGGCACCAGAAGGCCACGCAGTTCCAACTGCTCTCGATAACAGACCCGCTGACGAACCTCGTCAACCGCCGCTACCTCGAAGAGCGCTTGCAGGAGGAGCTAGAGCGCTCGAAGCGCCACCGCTTCGCGATGAGCTTCCTGATGGTGGACATTGACGACTTCAAGGCCTACAACGACCGGCACGGCCACCAGGCCGGCGACCTCGCGCTCGAGATGACCGCTCAGTGCCTCAAGACCGCTTTGCGCTCGGCCGACGTGGCCGCGCGCTACGGCGGCGAGGAGTTCAGCATACTGCTGCCGCAGACGGGGCTCTCGGAGGCGCGCGTCATCGCCGACCGCATACGCCGCCGCATCGAGCGCACGCACTTCCCGCACGGAAAGGCTCAGCCGCTCGGGGCCGTCACCGTCAGCATCGGCATTTCGGCCTTCGGCCCCGACCTCGACACGCCGGCCAGCATCATCTTCGCGGCCGACCAGGCCCTCTACGCTGCTAAGAGCCGCGGCAAGAACACCGTCGAGGCTTACGCGCCGCACGGCGGCAAAAAGCCCGCCTCGCCCGCCGAAGGCGCGGAGGAGGGCTGAAGACGGGGATGCCGCCGAAGTCGCAGAAGCCGAGGCGCGTGCTCGCCCGAACCCCGCCCGATATGTTCGTCGGGCGAGGCGAGCTCGTGCGCGACCTCTCGGCGCTCGCGGCCGCGAAGGCCGGCGCGGCTCGCTCCGTCGCCCTGCTCGCCGCGCCGCGCTCCGGCGCTTCCGAGCTTCTAAGACAAGTCTTCGACGAGCAGTTCCGACAGCGCGGCGGGGCCGCGCCCGTCTATTTCGCCTTCACGCAGACCGATCACGCGACGACGGCAGCGGCCCGGCGCTTCCTGCACACCTTCCTAACGCACACGATAGCGCACCGCCGCGACGACCCGACCTTAGTCAACGCCTCCCCGACGCTTCGCGCGCTCCTTGACCTCGCGGCACCTTCGGACTTCGAGTGGGTCGAGCGCCTTGTTGACTCCTTCGAGCGCGCCGCGGGCGAGGGCGACGAGAGGGCGCTCGTGCGCCTGTGCCTGAGCGCGCCGCAGCAGGCAGCCGCGCGCGGGGCGCGCACGCTCGTGCTGCTCGACGACGTTCACTTGGCCGAGCGCCTGCGCGGCGAGGTTGCGCTCGGGCCGGAGGTCGCGCTGGCGGCCGTGCAGTCGGGGGCGCCCTTCGTGCTCGCGGGCCTGCGGCGCCGGCTCCTCGACGTGCTCAACGGCCCGGCCTCGCAGCCCGGCCTCGACGGCCTTCAGAAGATTCACCTCGGCGACCTGCACGACGACGACGCCCGCGCGCTCGCCGAGTCGCTCGCGCGCCGCCACGAAGTCCCGCTCTCGGAAGAGACGCGCGACCTGCTCGTCCAACAGCTCGGCGCGAGCCCTTACCTCATCACGGCCCTCGTCGAGTCGGCGCGCGACCGCGGCGCCTCGCTCACGGGCTTCCGCGAGTTCCAGACCCTCTACGTTGACGAGCTGATGGGCGGGCGCATACACCGCCGCCTGAACGCCGTGCTGGAGGAGGTCGTGCCGGCCCCCGCGCCGCGCCGCGGGCTGCTGCGCGTGCTGCACGAGTCGGCCGCGAGCCCCGGCGGTAAGACGCCCGCCGAGGTCTGGCTGAGGAGGCTGGGGGTTGACGCCTTCGAGTTCGAGCGCATGATGCGGCTGCTGCACGCGCACGAGCTGGCGAGCTTCCACGCCACTTACGTAGAGGCCACGCCTTCGGTCGTCTGGCGCGACTTCCTCGCCGTCGGCTACCGCCTGCACGTCGCCGTCGAGCCGCGCGCGCTCGTCGTCGCCGACACGCTCGTCGAGGCCCTGAAGCGCGCGCCGCTCACGATGGCGCGGCATTACCGCCGCGGGGCGGCGCTCAACCTCGGCCGCCTCATGCGGCGCTTCGACTTCCAGCAGGTGCCTGCGAGCCTGCTGCACTACGACCGCTTCGCGCGCGTCTATCGCGGCGTCCCGGCCGAGGAGGTCGCCGCGGGGCTCGACGCCGAGTCAGACCTCGTGCGCCTGCCGCAGGTCGTGACGGCGGCGAGCGCCGCCTCCTTCCACCCGCCGGTGCTACAGTTCTGCGACGAGGAGCGCTGCTCGGTCGCCCACGGCTTCGACTCGGCCACTTACGCCGACGCTAACGAAATCGTCTGGATAGCGGCAGAGATTGAGTCGAAGCTCGAAGCCGGCCGCGCCCTCGTCGAGCTCTGGCTCGACCGCCTCGCGCAGGTCGGTGAGGCTTGCGGCTTCGCCCGCGTGCGGCTCTGGCTCGTCTCGCCGGAGGGTTTTTCCGCCGAGGCTTCCGAGCTTCTCAACGAGCGCGAAGCCTACGGCTCGAGCCGGCAGATGCTCGAGCTTCTCTCAGAGCGTCTCGGGAGCGCGCCCGAGGGCGGGGAGGCGGGCGGCGCCGGCAACGAGTTCGCCGTCGAAATCCCCATGGGCGAGGACACGGAGCTGATTGCCGCGCACACGGCCGAGCAGATAGCGCGCCGGATGGAGTTCGAGCCCGAGGCCATAAACCAGATAAAGACGGCACTCGTCGAGGCGTGCATAAACGCCGCGGAGCACAGCTTCAGCCCCGAGCGAAAAATTTATAATCGTTTTCGGGTGGAAGATGATAAATTAGTCATCACCGTTTCGAGCCGGGGGCTCTCCCTCCCCCAAAGCATTACCGACAATGGGGCATCGCTGATAGAGAACAACGGCCGCGAGGCCGTCGAGAGCCCGCGCGGGCGCCGCGGCTGGGGGCTCAAGCTGATACGGGCCCTGATGGACGACGTGGAGTTCGAGCGCGTTGACGACGGCACTCGCCTGCGCATGACCAAGTATCTCCGCAAGTAGAAGGGACACCTGCCCACATGACGGAACCACCTTCCCCCATGCCGCCGACGGCCTCTGCCCCGCGGGCCGACGGCGCGGTCGCTATCGTTTACGCGGGCGACTACGTGAATAAGGCCACGGGGCAGCGCATCGAGCACGAGTGCCTTCTCAAGCTCGAGTCGGGCTGCCGCGCGCTCGTCATCAACTTCCGGGGGACGGAGCTGGTCAACAGCATCGGCGTCTCCATCCTGCTCGGCGTCATTGACGTTGCCGAGCGGCGCGGCACGCCTGTCGTCTTCTCAGACCTGAGCCGGCACACGGTCAAGCTCTTCGACCTGCTCGGCCTGACGCGCCTCGTTGCGCTCGCCGAGAGCGAGGAGGCGGCGCTAGCCACGCTATCTGAGTTCGCCCCGTCGCCCAACGGGCATTAATAGAGCAGTCAGCAGGTTCGCCCCCCCGACCGCGGTTACTACGACAAGCCGATGCCTGACAGGATGCGAAAGGTTCTGCACGCCTTCGCGGCGCTCGCCGACCTGGGCGAGGAGCTTGCGGGGACGAGCGACTTCGCGGAGATGGTGCGCTCTGCGCTGCACGTCGTCCTCGGCGCTTTAGGCGTCAGGCGCGGCGCCGTCGCCGAGTTCGAGCGCGAGACTCAGTCCCTCCGCTTCGTCGCCGCGCGCGGCTTCGGCGAGAGCGCCCCGCCGGAGCTGAGCCTCGCGCCCCGCGCGGCCTCGGGCGCCAGGTCGAACGGCAACGGCCGCCGTCACGGCCTCGCGCACGGCCACGAAGTTGCGCACTTCGAGAAGGCGGTGAGGGAGGCTGTCGCGGGCGCGGGCGTCGAGGTCGTCACGCCGCTCGTGGTGCGCGACGAGCCGGTGGGCGTGATACTGCTCGGCGGGAAGGCGAGGGGCGAGCCGTTCGGGGCGGAAGACTTAGAGCTCGTGCGCTCGCTCGGCCGCCACATAGGCGTCGGCCTTCACAACCACCGGCTGCTGCGCGAGGTCGAGCGCCGGGCGGAAGAGAACCGGAGGCTCTACGAGGAGCTTAAGACAATTTACCGCGACACGGTACGCGCCTTCGCCGCGGCGATTGACTGCAAGGACAAGTACACGCAGGGGCATTCGGAGCGCGTAGGCAAGTACAGCGAGATAATCGCGCGAGAGATGGGCTGGGACGAGGAGCAGGTCGAGGGCATTGCGGTTGCCGGCTACCTGCACGACATCGGCAAGCTCGTCGTTGACCGCGACATCATTAACGCCCCCTACCGCATTGACGCCAAGAAGTCTTCAGAGCTTAACCGCCACCCCGCCGCAGGCTACGAAATCTTAAAGCCGATCTCACACCCGTTCGCAGACATCCCGCTGTTGGCGAAGTACCACCACGAGAGGCCCGACGGGCGCGGTTATCCCGAGGGGCTGAAGGGCGACGAGATACCCGCGGGCGCAAGGATCGTGAGCCTCGCCGACTCGTTCGACGCGATGACGACCGACCGGCCCTACCGCCGCCGCCGCTCCTTCGACGAGGTCATCGCCGACTTCCGCCGCAACGCCGGCCGCCAGTTCGACCCGCCGGTCGTCGCCGCCTTCTGCCGCGCGCTCCTCAAGGAGCTTAAAGGCGAGACGCGCCCCCGCGCCATCCTGCGCCTTCTGGGCAAGGGCTACGTTGACGAGCAGACCGCCACGGCCCCCCTCGAAAGCCTCATCTCAGACCTCGAGACCGGCACCTTCATGGCCGCCGGGCAGTCCTGAAAAATTTCGTAAGGCTTACTTCGGCTGAATCCTGAGCGTGAAGCTGGCGATGTCTATCTTCTCGTCGGGCTGAACCTGCACGCGCTCCTCGCGGGCGATCTCGCGCCCCGATACGAAGGTGGGGTTGCGGCCCTTCGGCGTGAACCAGTAGCGGCCCTGCTCGTCGCGCTCGAGCGTCGCGTGCAGGCGGCTCACCTCCGGGTCGCCCTTGATGGGTAGGTCAACCGAGACGGACTTCGAGCCGCGGCCAACGGTTATCTCCGGCTTCGCGACGGGTACTACGGACTTCCGGACGCCGTCCTTCCAGACCTCGACGCTGTATAGCTCGACAGGGCGGATGGAGACTTTCGTGACCTCGTTCTCGGCGCCTTCGAGGCTGCCAGTCCCCGAGTCGCCTTCGACGGCTTGGCCCAATTCCGCGGGCCGCGCCGTAACCATCGTGTGGCCGCCGGCCTCGGCAGTCTCCCAGACGGGCTGCACGCGGAACTCGCCCTTGTTGAGCGTGCCGTCAACGCGGAGCTCGACGGCGAACGACTTCGTGGCGAGCTGCGTCTGGCCCGAAAG
>DASPKR010000318.1:0-4673 GCA_035627975.1 Pyrinomonadaceae bacterium
CGAGATAGGCGCGCCGCCGAGCGTCACCGAAGGCACTACGCGCCACCTCGGCACGCCCGTCGAGCGCAAACGCGAAGGCGCCTGACGACGTAAGGTAGAGAGCAGGAGGCCGGCCCAGTGTTCTGCCCCAAGTGCGGAGCCAACAACCTCGACGACGCGAAGTTCTGCCGCTCGTGCGGCGCCGACATTCACCTCGTCCCGCAGGCGCTGACGGGCCACCTGCCGGAAGGCGCGCTCGAAGTGCGCGAGGGGGAAGGGAAGGCCGAGCGCAAGAAGCGGAAGAAGGCGAAAGAGCCGCCGACGCTCGAACAGGGGCTCGAGAACTTCTTCCTCGGCATAGCCTTCCTCGTCATATTCCTGCTCGGCCTCACATACTTCAACGCCCTCTACATGCTCTGGATCTGGTTCATAATCCCGGCGCTCGCGGGCGTGGGCGAAGGCATAGGGCAGGTCATTCGCTCGCTGCGCGAAAGCCCGGCCTTGCCGCCAGCGGCCGCCGACTTCAGGCCCGAAGCCATCGCGCCTCCCGCCGCGCGCCGGAGCGAGCTGCCCGCCGCCGACACGAGCGAGATACTGACGCCGCCGGTCAGCGTCACCGAGAGCACCACGCGCAACCTCGCCGAGCGCTCGCCGAAGGACACATGACGGGAGAGCCGCCGCCCGCACGCCCCTCACGCGCAAGTCTGATATAGTTCGACGAGAGACTTTCGAGATGCAGAGCAACGCGCGAATCTGTGTGCCGGTCTGCGCCCGCATGACGGGCGAGCTCGGGCGGGTTGTCGCGCGCGCGGCCCGAGCCGGCGACGTGATAGAGCTTCGGCTCGACTGCCTCGAAGAGGGCGAGCTCGCGCGCGCGCTAAAGGAACTCGAGGCGCTCGCGGGCGGAGTCAGCCTCCCTCTCGTCTTCACATTCCGCCCGTCCGCTCAGGGCGGGGGGCGGGACGTGAGCCTTGACCAGCGCTTCACATTCTGGGCCGCGCTCGCGCGGGCTCGGCGGGAGAGCGGGATTCATAACCCCGCGTTCGCAGACCTGGAGCTTGACCTGTTCGAGTCTGCGCGCGGGCGCGAGCTGGCCGGGGCGCTCGAAGGCTTCAAGCTCGTCTGCTCTCACCACGACTTCGGCGGCGTGCCGTCAGACCTCGAAGTGATATTCGAGAGGATGATGCGCACGCCCGCTAGCGTGCTGAAGGTCGCCGTGACGGCGCGCGACGCGACCGACTGCCTGCCCGTCCTCGCGCTCATCGGTCGCGGGCGGCGCGAGGGGCGAGAGGTGATTGCGGTGGCGATGGGATCAGCCGGCGTCTTGACGCGAGTGCTGGCCCCGTCGCGCGGCTCGTTCCTAACTTACGGCTCGCTCGACGCTTCGAGCGCAACCGCGCCGGGGCAAGTTACGGCGGAAGAGCTGCGCGACCTCTACGGCGTCCACGCCGTCAACGCCGAGACGCTCGTCACGGGGCTCGTCGGCCTGCCCGTCGCGCACTCGCTCTCGCCGCACATGCACAACGCGGCCTTCCGCGCGCTCGGCGTCGGCGGCGTCTATGTCCCGTTCGAGGTCGCGAACGTCTCTGACTTTCTCCGCCGGATGGTCAGCCCGCGCGCGCGCGAGCTCGACTGGCCGCTGCGGGGCCTGAGCGTGACGGCGCCGCACAAGACGGCGGTGTTGGAGCGTCTCGACTGGGCAGAGCCGCGCGCGCGTGAGGCGGGCGCCGTGAACACAATCGTGGTCGAGGGAGAAGAGCTTCGCGGCTACAACACGGACGCCGAGGCGGCTCTCGCGCCGCTCGCGGGCGTGTTGAGGATGAAAGGCTCGCGGGCCGCCGTGCTCGGCTCGGGCGGCGCGGCCCGCTCGCTACTCCTCGCACTGCGAGAGGCGGGGGCGCGCATGACAGTCTTCGCGCGAAGGGTCGAGCGGGCGCGCGGGCTCGCCGAAAAGTTCGGCGCGGGCGCGGAGGGCTTAGACGGCGCGAGCTTCGACGGCTTCGATCTGGTCGTCAACGCGACGCCGCTCGGCACGCGGGGCGAGTTGCAGAACGACACTCCCGCCACGGCCGCGCAGCTTCGCGGGGCGCGTGTCGCCTACGACCTCGTTTATAACCCCGCGCGCACGCGCTTCCTCCGCGAGGCGCGCGAGGCGGGCTGCGAGACGGTCGGCGGCCTCGGGATGCTCGTCGCGCAGGCCGAGCGGCAGTTCGAGCTTTGGACTGGATTGGGTGCGCCTGCCGGCGTGATGCGCGGGGCGGCGGAGAAGACACTGGCCGCCGGCGTCTGAGTCATGGACGAAAGGTACAGCCGACAGATTCTGTTCGGGGGGATAGGCGCCGAGGGGCAGCGGCGCCTCGCCGAGGCGCGCGCTCTCGTCGTCGGCTGCGGGGCGCTAGGCTCCGCGCAGGTCGAGACGCTCGCGCGCGCGGGCGTCGGCTACCTTAAAGTTGTTGACAGGGACTTCGTCGAGGCGTCGAACCTTCAGCGGCAGACGATGTTCACTGAGCGCGACGCGCGCGAGCGCGTGCCGAAGGCCGCGGCCGCTGCCCGCCGAGTCGCGGAGATTAACTCCGACGTGCGCTGCGAGTTCGAGGTGGTTGACGTGAACAACTCGAACGCCGAGCGGCTCGTCGCGGGCTGCGACGTGGTGCTCGACGGGACGGACAACTTCTCGACGCGCTTCCTCATAAACGACGCTTGCGTCAAGCACGGCGTCGCGTGGGTTTACGGCGCGGCCGTCGGCTCCTACGGCGTGACGATGACGGTGAGGCCCGGCCTGACCCCGTGCCTGCGCTGCGTCTTCCCAGAGGCGCCGGCGGCCGGCACGGCGCCGACGTGCGACACGGCGGGCGTCATCATGCCCGTCATCTCAATCGTCGCGGCCGTGCAGTCGGCCGAGGCTTTAAAGCTCCTGACGGGAAGGACGGAGAGCCTGCACGGCGGGCTCATGCAGTTCGACGTTTGGCGCAACGAGTGGCGGCGCATCGGCCTGAAGGAGCGCGCGCCGGACTGCCCGGCGTGCGTGCTGCGCCGCTTCGACTCGCTCGACGCCGAGGCCATGGAGCTTGCGACCGTGCTATGCGGCCGCGGCGCCGTGCAGGTCACTCCCCGCGGCGCGGCCGAAGGCTTCAGCCTCGCCGCTCTGGCCGAGCGGCTGAAGGCCGTGGGCGAGGTCAAAGTCAACGAGTACCTCCTGCGCCTTCGCGCGGGCGAATACGAGCTGACCGTCTTCCAGGACGCGCGCGCCATCGTCCGCGGCACGGAGGACGCCGCCCTCGCCCGCTCGCTCTACGCGCGCTACGTCGGGACGTGAAGGCGAGCCCGATTCGCCTCGCGGTTTCACGCGCGACCCTTTCGGGTTATGATTCAGGGCGGGCCGGGCGCGGAGCCGCGGCGCCCGCGTAAATTCTGGAAAGCGTTTCTTCATAGTTGATGACCATAATAAAATCTCTGCGCCGCACTCTTACCGTTCTCGCGCTCACGCTCTTAATCGCACTCGTCTTGGCACGGCCTTCGGGCGCGGGCGGCCCCGTCGTCTGGGAGACCAACTCGCGCGCCGAGCTTCTGAACGGCGAGGCGCGCGGCGTCTCCGTCACGAGCACCGGCGCTCTCATGCTAGCGCCGCAGTTCACACAAATCTTCGACACGGAGCAGGCTTACGTTTGGTCTAGCGCCGCAGACGCCTCGGGCAACGTCTATCTGGGCACCGGCCACGACGGGAAGATTTTCCGCGTCACTTCGGAAGGGCGCGGCTCTCTGCTCTACGACGCGGCCGAGCTTGACGTGACGGCGCTCGCCGCCGGCCGCGACGGCGCGCTCTACGCTGGCACTTCGCCGGACGGGAAGGTTTATCGCGTCGGCACTGACGGCCGAGCCGAAGTCTTCTTCGACCCGCCAGACAAGTACATCTGGTCGCTCGCCTTTCTGGCGGACGGCGCGCTCGCCGTGGGCACGGGCGACTCGGGCAAGCTCTACCGCGTGCGCGCGGCCGGCGCGAAGGCCGAGGAGTCGCTTCTCGTTGACATAAACGAGACGCACGTCATCTCTCTGCTCGCCGACGGGCGCGGCAACCTGATCGCCGGCACAGATCCCGGCGGGCTCGTGCTTCGCGTCTCTCCGGACGGCAAGGCGTTCGCGCTCTTCGACGCGCCGCTACGGGAGATTCATTCTCTTGCGCTCGCGCAGGACGGCTCGATCTATGCGCTCGCGCTCGGCGACGCGGCGACGGGGCCTCGGCCGGCCGCGCCCGCCGCCGCGACCTCGCAGCAGTCGAGCGCGGGCGGCGGGGCCGTGACGGGCACGGTCACGACCGTTGACGAGACGACGGGGCAGGTCACGCAGTTCGCCGCGCAGGGTCAGCCGGCCGCCCGGAGCCGCAACGAGTTGACGAACGCGCGCAGCGCCGTCTTCCGCATAATGCCCGACGGAGGGACGGACGTGCTCTGGAGCTCTACGGCCGTGACGGGCTTCGCGGTCGCGGCCGCGCCGCAGGGCGGCGGCGCGCTCTTAGGCACGAGCGACAAGGGGCGCGTCTATTCGATCACGAACGACGGGCGCGACACGCTGCTCGTGCAGTCCGGCGAGGATCAGGTTTCCACGTTCGTCACGCGCGGGCGCGAGCTGCTCGCGGCGTCGTCTAACGGCGGGAAGCTTTTCCGGCTCGGCTCGGAGAGCGTAAGGGAAGGGAGCTA
>DASPKR010000319.1:0-5910 GCA_035627975.1 Pyrinomonadaceae bacterium
CATCGGCATTTGACGTTGGGATTAAGGCTCTTGCGACTTCGCCGCTCCCGCCCGGGGAGGCTGTTAAGGGCGGAGGCGGCTTCGGCCGAACGGCCGGAGGCAAAAGTCTATTGGCGCGCGCCGCGCGTTGTCAAACACGGCCCGTGGGTAGAGCTTGAACTCCGGCGCGGGCCGGATTCATAATTCCGGCCATAAGCGGAGAACAAACACAAAACCTTTCTGACGCCCGCGCCTTCAGGCAGCTCGTCATCGCTCGCTTCGACGCCTTAGACAGTCGAAAGCCTCGAACCTAAGTAAGCGTAAGCAGCCGCTCCCACCCACCCGCAGCGGCCCTCGTCCGCAAGAGCCCCTCCCGCCCGTGATCGCCTCCACGCGGCAGATGACAAAATTAACCCGCCCCGTCTCCGTAAAAAAGCCGGGCGGGGGCGTATTTTTGCGCCCCTCCGAGGCACTGTTTCGACGGGCCGGAGCATCTAAGGTCGTTGCCCGTACGCCCCCGACTCGCTCAATTATTCAGCCCTGGCCCTTAAACTTTTGCCCGACCGGAGTTTCCACGGAGCCCCAGCAATGTGCCGCAAGTTCCTACGCCCCGCCGGGCTGCTTGCCCTCGCCCTAGCGCTGCTCGGGGGATTCCTGCCCGCGCCGCCCGCAGCCTCGGCGCACACGGACGTTGAGAACGGCGAAAGCGCCTACATCCGCGACGAAGTCAACGTCCAACTCCTCAACCCCTCGGACCTCGCCGCCGTCTCGCAGCAGTACAACCTACAGCTCATAAGCCAGTTCGGCAGCCGCCCCATCTACCGTATGCGGGTGACGGACGGCACGGACTCGAAGGCGAAGGCGGCGGCGCTTGCGGCCGACATTGCGCGCGTCTCGGCCGCCGAGGCCAACTACACGGCGGGCGCCCCCGTCGGGAGCGGCTTCTCGTGGACGGTGGGCTTCTCCTGGACTGTCGGCTTCTCTTGGACTGTGGGCGGGGAGACGCAGTACAGGGAGCAGTGGGCGGCGGACAAGATGCGCTTGGACGAAGCGCACAAGGTGACGCGCGGGGCGGGCCAGATAGTGGCCGTGCTCGACACGGGCGTTGACCGCAACCACCCGGCGCTCGCGGGCCGGCTCCTGCAAGGCAAGGACTTCGTGGACGGCGACGACGACCCGAGCGAGGAGATGCCGGCGGGCGCGACCACGGTCGAGCAGGCGCAGCAGCTCGGCCCCTACGGCCACGGCACGCACGTCGCCGGCCTCGTCGCACTCGCCGCCCCCGAGGCGAAGATAATGCCGCTGCGCGTGCTCGACGAGCACGGCGTCGGCAACGTCTGGGTGCTGATGGAGGCGGTGCGCTACGCGCTCGACCCGGACGGCGACCCCAAGTCTGACGACGGTGCCGACGTAATCAACATGAGCCTCGCGACCTTCAACGAGTCGTCTTTCCTTCAGCAGATAATCGGCGACGCCTGCGCCGACGAGAACCCGGCAGCCGAGGGCGGGGCGGCCACGCCGACCCCGACGCCCGCGACCGGCGATGCGCGCAAGGACGTGGTCGTCGTCGTAGCCGCCGGCAACCACGGCAGCGAGGCCGAGATGTTCCCCGCAGCCGAGGACGGCATCGAGGGGCTGCTCTCTGTGGGCGCGACGAAGTCGGACGACACGCTCTGGGAGCAGTCGCAGCGCAAGTGGCCGCGCGTGGTGGCGCCGGGCGCGGGGCTCGTCAGCAGCGTCCCCGGCCCAGGCGGGAAGACCGCGGCGTGGGCCGGCACTTCGATGGCCGCCCCGCTCGTCGCGGGCGAGGCCGCGCTCGTGCGCGCCGCCTTCCCGGCGCTGACGCCCGACATGGTCGAGGAGCGCGTGCGCGACGCGACCGTGCGCTTCGACGACGACTTCAACTCGCGCCGCGTTGACGCGGCCCGCGCCCTCGGCAGGCTGGCGCCTGACACCCCAAACCCGATTGACGACACACAGGTGTTCGTCCGCCAGCAGTACATGGATTTTCTCAACCGCGCGCCGGACGCGGGCGGTCAGCAGTTCTGGTCGAAGGGCATAGAGGGCTGCGGCGCGGACGCCGCCTGCGTGCAGTTCAACCGCGTGAACACGTCGGCCGCCTTCTTCTTCTCGATAGAGTTCCGCGACACAGGCTACTTCGTCTATCGGCTGCACAAGGCCGCGCACGGCAACCTGCCGGGCAGGCCCGTCCCCGTCCGCTACGAGGTCTTCATGCCGCAGACGCAGCGGATAGGCGAAGGGGTCGTGGTGGGCCGCCCCGGCTGGCAGGAGAAGCTCGCTGCCAACCGTGAGGCGTTCCTGCTCGACTTCGTCGGCAGCGAAGAGTTCAAGGCGGCCTTCCCCGCCGAGATGCCGGCCGAAGAGTTTGTCAACAAGCTCTTCGCTAACGCCGAGGTAACGCCTTCGGACGGGGAGCGGGCCGCGCTCGTCGCCGAGCTGAGCGCCGCGGGCGGGAGCCTTCAGGCGCGGGCCTCGGTGCTCAGGCAGGTGGCTGAGAACGCCGCGCTCTTCGAGCAGGAGTCGAGGAAGGCCTTCGTCCTGATGCAGTACTTCGGCTATCTCAGGCGCAACCCGGACAGCGGCCCCAACTCTGACTTCCGCGGCTGGCAGTTCTGGCTCGACAAGCTCAACGCGAACGGCGGCGACTTCCACCGCGCCGAGATGGTCAGGGCCTTCATCGAGTCCATCGAGTACCGCGCACGCTTCCGCCAGTAGGGCATTCTTCACATGAACAAACTAGGTGAGGCGGCCCGGAGGCCGCCTCCCTTAAGTTTTTCACACCAATTTTTTAATTAATTCTTCCCCGCGTATTTTTCCGCGCGGCGGCCGCACTGTTACGCCGTAGCCATCGTGCCTCGGCCCCGCGCCGTTCCACATATGGCAACCGGCTCGGGCGCTCGTAACGGGGAGAGCGGGCGCCCACGCCGGCCGGGCGGTAGCGGTCGCGCTGGCCGCGCCGCCCACAAAGACGGGAGCGGGGCGAAGAACTGACAGACACCTCCGTCAGTTCTTCGCCCCGCTCCCGTCTTTTCTTCAAGCCGCCCCGTGCTTCTTGAACCAGGCCAGCAGCCGGCGCCAGCCGTCGGCGGCGGCCTCCTTGTCGTACATGGGCCGGTAGTCCGCGTGGAAGCCGTGGCCGGCCTCCGGATAGACGACGATTTCGGATTCGCGCGCCGCCTTCGACTCCGATTTCTTCAGCGCCTCGCGCATCCTCTCGACCGTGTCCAGCGGTATCCCCTGATCCTTCCCGCCGTAGAGGCCGAGCACGGGCGCCTTCAGCTCGCCGGCAACGTCCACGGGCTGTCGCGGCGTCGAGGGGTTCGCGGGCTGGCCCGAGCGCGCGACGAGGCGGCCGTACCACGCCACTCCGGCGTCGAGGTCGGGGTTGTGCGCGGCGTAGAGCCAGACGGCGCGGCCGCCCCAGCAGAAGCCGGTTATCCCCAGCCGCTTCGAGTTCCCCTTCCCCGTCGCCTCCGCGTAGGCGACCGAGGCGTCCAGGTCGGACATCACCTGCGCGTCCGGCACCTTTGCGACTATCTCCAGAATCTTCGACATCTCCTTGAGCTGCGCCGTGTCGCCCTGCCGCGCGTAAAGCTCGGGCGCAATCGCCATGTGGCCGAGCTTGGCGAAGCGGCGGCAGATGTCTTTTATGTGCTCGTGGACGCCGAAAATCTCCTGCACGACGAGCACGACCGGGAAGTTCTTGCCCTTCTCCGGCATCGCGCGGTAGGCGGGAATCTCGCCGTCTCGGACGGGAATCTTGACCTCGCCGGCCACAAGGCCCTGCGTGTCGGTCGTAATCACGCTCTGGCCGGCGGCGGGCCGCACCGCGAGCGCGAAGCCCGCGAAGAGGCTCGTCACGACGAAGCGCCTGCGCGTCAGCTCCTCCGGCAGGAGCCCTACTAACTCTTCGTGCGACTCCATCTGGATTTCCTTTCGGGGGTTTCGGGCTCGGCACACTCTAGCGCAGGCCGCGGCGCGGTTGGAAGCCCCGGCCGTGCTATTTTTACGGCATGCCTTCCCGAAAATCGCACGTCCGCGTGGGCTGCTGCGGCTTCCGCTCCTCGCGCGAGTCGTACTACGAGGCGCTCCGCGCGGTCGAGGTGCAGCACACCTTCTACCAGCCGCCGCGCACGGAGACCCTTCGGCGCTGGCGCGAGGAGGCGCCGCGCGGCTTCGAGTTCGCGCTGAAGGCCTGGCAGCTAATCACGCACCGGGCGTCGAGCCCGACCTACAAGCGGCTCAAGCGCGAACTGACCGAGGAGGAGAGGGAGGGGGCGGGCTCTTTCCGGAGCACGGCCGTCGTCGCCGGGGCGTGGGACGTGACGCGCGCGTGCGCCGGGGCGCTGGGCGCGCGCGCCGTCCTCTTCCAATGCCCCGCGAGCTTCCGGCCGACTGAGGAGAACGTCGAGAACCTGCGCGGCTTCTTCCGAGGCGTCGCGCGGGACGGCTTCGACTTCTGCTGGGAGCCGCGCGGCGGCTGGCCGCGCGAACTTGTCAGAGAGCTGTGCGAGGAGCTAGACCTCTGGCACGCGGTTGACCCCTTCGCGGAGAGGACTGTGACGCCGCGCCGCTGCTACTTCCGTCTGCACGGGCGGCGCGGCTGGCGCTACAAGTACGAGACGGCGGAGCTGGAAGAGCTCCTATCGCTGCTCCCGAAGAACAGGCGCTCCTACGTCTTCTTCAACAACGTCGAGATGCTCGACGACGCACGCCGCTTCCGCGAGATGGCCGAGGCCGGGAGCGAACTTTAAGGCCGCGGCGGGCCGGCGCGGGCGTGCATCCGTTCCGGCCCGCGGGCTCGTATGTAAGTGAGAAACCAGTCCGGCGGGCGAAAGGAGCCGAGAGAGATGAGTGAACAGGATAACGTGGGCGTCGTCAGCCGCGCCTACGAGAACTTCAAGAAGGGCGACATCGAGTCGCTCATGGGGCAGATGTCGGAGGACGTTGACTGGCGGCTGCCCTCGATAGAGAAAGTCCCCTTCTCGGGCGCGCGGCGCGGGCGCGCGAGCGTCGGCGAGTTCTTCTCGTCGCTCGCGGGCGCGCAGGAGGTTCGCAGCTTCGAGCCGCGCGAGTTCATAGCGCAGGGCGACAAGGTTGTGGCGCTCGGCTCTTACGAGTGGGGCGTGAAGACGACGGGGCGCGGCTACGGCGGCGAGTGGGCTCACGTCTTCACCGTGCGCGACGGGAAGATCGTGGGCTTCCACGAGTACATGGACACGGCCGCGGCGGCAAAAGCCTACGCGTGAGCGGGCCGCGCCCGTCACCGAATCACTCTGAGGTCGCGCTCGGAGATTATCTTCCAGCCGCGGGGGGTGCGGCGCCAGCGAAGCTCCTGCAAGACCTCGCCGCGGCGGGCGCCTCCCGAGCCCTCGACGCTGTACTTCTTTCGGAAACGCATGACGGCCGTCGCGCCGTCGCGGGTGAGTGTTATCTCGGGCTCGGCGGCGCTCACCTCGACGCTCGACGCGCCCGAGAAGGCGCGGGCCTTCTCGGCGCGCACGGCCGAGCGCGAGGCGCCGCGCGAGAGGTAGAAGGCTTCGAGAGTCGAGTCGTAGAAGCCCATCTGACTGTCGAGGTCGCGCGCGTTCGTGGCCGCGAGCCAGCTTTCGAGCGCGCCGCGAAGCTCCGCGCGCGCGTCGCCCGGAGCGGCGGCCTCTTCGGCCGTCCCGGCGGCGAGAGCGTCATCGTCGCTGGCTGCCTGCTCTCTGGCCCCTTCGGCAGGCAGGGCGGCGGCGCCTATGGCTGCTTCGTCGCGCACGGCCGGCTCGCTCTCCGCGGCGCGGCGCTGCGCCGTGTCGCGCGCCCCGGCGCCAGTGTCGTCGCCGCGCATGAGCGTGAGCACCACGACGCCTAGCCCCGCGCCCGCGAGCAGCGCGACGACGCAGACGACAATCATGCTGACCGGCA
>DASPKR010000320.1:0-6923 GCA_035627975.1 Pyrinomonadaceae bacterium
ACCCCGGCGCGCAGAGTCACCTCGGGGCCGTGGCCGCCCACGTCGTGGACGGAGAGCCCGACGGGGTGGCCGACGTAGCGGCCCAGCTCAAGGAACTGCTGGCGGAAGCCGTGGCGAGTGTAAACTTCTTCGGCAGCGTCCTGCATCTGCTTAATCGTCACGCTCGGTTTCATCATCGAGATTAGGCGGTCGCGGGCTTCGAGCACGCAGAGGTACATCTTCTCCTGCTCGGGCGTGAACTTGCCGGAGACGGGCCACGTACGCGTGATGTCGGAGGTGTAGTAGTCGAAGTCGGCGCCGTAGTCCATGAGGACGACGTCGCCGGCCTGCATCTGCCGGTCGTTGCTCTGGTAATGCCACGTCACCGTGTTCGGCCCCGACGCGACGATGGGAGTGAAGGCGTCGCCGCGCGCGCCCATCTTCGTCTGCACGAAGCGCGCGGCCGCCTCCAACTCGTACTCGAACATGCCGGGGCGTGTGCCGCGGATTGCGGCCTTCAGCCCCTCGGCGGCGATGCGGCCGCTCCGTCGCATGCGCTCGATCTCGTAGGGCGACTTCACCCAGCGCATCCTGTCTAGCAAGGGGTTCACGTCCTCGAACTGGACGGAAGGGTGAAGCTCGCGCAGGCGCGCGACGGCCTGCTTGACCGCCGAGGCGTGGGGGACGACGGGGTGCGAGGCGAGCGCCGCCTCGTGGCCTTCTACCTCGCCGCGGCTGAGTTGCAGGCTGTCGGGCGGCGTGAGAGGCACGTAGAGCTTGCGGGCGCCCTCGGCGTGCGCGGCGAGCGTGGGCCGGAACTCTTCGACGGGGAGCACGCCTGCGAGGCCGTAAGTCTCCGCGGGCTTCTCCGCGTCGAGGAGGCCCGGCCCTTCGATGTTCACCTGCCACCTCGGCCTCTTGCGAACGAAGACGAAAGCCTGCCGCGTCTTCCCGACCATCAGGAGCACGGCCGACGGCTCTTCTATGCCGGTCAGGTAGTAGAAGTCGGGCGCCTGGCGGAACTTGACGGCGTGGACGTGCGGCCCGGCGGCGAAGATGATGGCGACGCCGTCTGCTATCTGCTCGAACAGGCGGGCGCGGCGCGCGGCGAACTCCGCCTTGTCGAACTGCCGCTGCGCCGCGGCCGTCGAAGCGGAAGCCAAGAGTAAGAGAGCGAAGACGAAGGCGCTGAGAGTCGTTCTCGTCTGACGGGTCATCGGATCGGAGGCTCCTGATTATGAATTTGCTCAAAAGCTAGCACGTTTCAACGCGCCCGCGGGCGTTTTTGTTGCAGGTACGAAGGCGTGGACGGAAATCCAACGTCGCTGTCGTCAATCGGGCTTGAGCTGCGCGAGCAGGGGGAAGTGGTCTGAGGCGGGTGCGGCGTCAGGGTGAGAGGTGACGACGCGGCAGTCTTCGATGCGGTCGGCGAAGCGCGCGGGGATGAAGAAGTAGTCGAGCCGCACGTGCGCGCCCCATGTGGGGAAGGTGTGGCCTGCGTCCTGCGGGTGCAGCAGGCGGTAGGCGTCGGCGTAGCCCTCGCCGAGCAGGAGCGGGATGGTCTGGTAGCGGACTCTTCCGCCGCTCAGCCACACGAAGGGGCGCAGGCGCGGCGGGAGCCTGCGCCAGTCGAGCGACTCGCCCGGCGCGAGCGTGTTGAAGTCGCCCGCGAGCACGTGCGGGCCGCCGCGCAGGTGCTCTGTGCCGCGCAGGAGGGCGCGCATCTCGCGCACGCGCCTCCACTCGGTCGGGGCGGAGTGCACCGCGCTCAGGTGCAGGCCGAACAGTCGCAACTCTGTGCCGGCGGGGACGACTTCGAGCAGAGGGTGGCGCGAGCCCGAGGGGCGGTGCCACTCGTGATGAGAGATTTCGAGGCGGCTCAGGAAGGCGAGCGAATGGCCGGGCCGCGCGGCCCACGCCTTAAGGCCGGTCTCGGCGGCGAGGCGCTCGACGACGTGCGGGTGCGTGGCCTCCTGAAGCAGGACAACGTCGGCGTCGCAGCCGCGTATGACGGAGGCGATGAGTCGTTCGCGGCCCGTCCCGCCGTAGCGTATGTTGTAGCTGAGTAGCCTCACGCGGCGTCACGGCTCGCCGACCTTGCCCAGGAGCGTCAGGTATGGCTGGCCGAACCACTTCTCGCGCACCTGCATCACGAAGTCGCGCGTGGCCTGTATGTTGACGGGGCGGCCCGTCATCGCCACGAGCTTCTCGCGCAGGGGGACGAGGTCGGGCGCGATGTCCGGGTCTTTATCGCTCAGCGGCTTCGTGTGGACGCCGGGCAGGTAGAAGCCGTCGAGTATGTAGAAGCCGAGGACTTCTTCGCCGACGAGCGTCAAGTCAAGGTCGCTCGTGCCGGGGCCGTCGGCGTCGAACGGCGCGCCGTCGTCCCACCGCACGCCCGTCACGGCGCTCCCCCGCAGCACGACCGACGTGCCTCCGGGGACGGCCGCGCGCACGCAGTCGCAGAACTCGTCGAAGCGGGAGCAGTCGCCCCCGAACGCGAGCTTAATCACACGCTCGCGCATCTCCTCCTCGCTCATCGGCCCTTTGGCCGCCGCCTCTTCGCTCATCCCTTGAAGCCCCCCTCGCACGATGACATTGAAAGTATAAAAGCTTGTCGGCGCGCGTCACGACGCGGCCGCGCCCTCGGCCGTGATGAAGCGGAGCTTGGGCGACTCCTGTAGGACGCGCGTGCCTGGCGGCACGCTGTGAGTGAGCCAGACGTTGCCGCCGATGACGGAGCCGCGGCCGATGACGGTGTCGCCGCCGAGTATGGTGGCGCCGGCGTATATCACCACGTCGTCCTCGATGGTCGGGTGGCGCTTGGTGTCGCGCACGAGCTGGCCCGTCGAGTCCTTATCGAAGGAGAAGGCGCCGAGCGTGACGCCCTGGTAGAGCTTGACGTTGCGGCCGATGACGGCCGTGCCGCCGACGACGACGCCCGTGCCGTGGTCAATGAAGAAGCTCGGCCCGATGGAGGTGCCGGGGTGAATGTCTATGCCTGTGCGGTGGTGCGCGTGCTCGGTCATTATGCGGGGGATGAGCGGGACGCCGAGGCGGTGAAGCTCGTGCGCGAGGCGATAGACCGTGACGGCATAGACGCCGGGGTAGCTGAAGATTATCTCGTCGAGGCAGACGGCCGCCGGGTCGCCGTCGTACGCGGCGCGCACGTCCGAGGCGAGCGTCTCGCGTATCGAGGGCAGGCGCGAGAGGAAGTCCTCGGCGCACTCGGTCGCCTGCCGCTCGGTGACTGGGCAGGCGTCGTCGAGTCGCTCGCCGTGCGTTATGGCGCGGCTTATCTGCTCGGTGAGCGCCTCGTAGAGCCAGGCCATGCGCGACTCGACGTGCAGGCGCAGGGAAGCCCCCGTCAGCCCCTGCGCGCCCGTGTAGCCGGGGAAGAGAAGCTCCTGAAGGGCGTCAATGACGCGCACGGCCTCGGCGCGCGACGGCAGCGGCCGCCGGTCGAGGTGGTGAATCTTCACGCCCTCGCGCGAGTACGACTCGACGAGCGAGCGAGCGGCGCCCCCGATCTTCTCGTTCATAAATGGAGCAGCAAGTAACCAGTAGTCAGTAGCCGGTAGAAGAGCCTTCTTTAGCTAACCGCCATGCCGAAGGCGTCGGCGCCCGCGGTGCGGGGCCTACCGGCTACCGGCTACCGGCTACTTATTCGACCTCTATGCCGCGCTCGCGGGCGATGCCGCGGGCCTTCATGATGATGTCGTCGTCGGGGGGCTCGGAGCCCTGCATCCAGGCCGTGACCTCCTCGACAGGGCGGCCGAGCACGACGGCGAACTTCTCGTCGTCGGCCTCGAAGCCGGCGTCGCGCAGCCGCCTGAGGAGCGCGAGGCCCCCCGCGGCGTCAGTCCCGCGGTCGTCCACGGGGTTGTCGTTGTTCTCTAGCTCGTTCTTCGCCTCAGCCATTCTGTCCCGCCCCCCTTTGCTGCTGCTGGTCGCCCACGGTCGCCGTGTAGCCCAAGTCCTGAATCTTCTTAATCAGCGTGGCCTGCTGAACCACGGCGTCATCGTGCTCTACGACGGCGGTCTTGCCGCCGAACGTTACGTCGGCGCTCTTGACGCCGGCCGTCTCCTCGAGCGTCTCCTTTATGTTCTCGGCGCACGACTCGCAGTGCATGCCCTGTATGTGAAGCTCGGTCTTCATCCCTCCTCCTCCGGCTCGCGCTTGAATTTTTTTGACCCTCTTGACGCTCATTATGCGGCGACTCGCGGCGGATGGACAAGCCGCCGGGGCGCGAATATAATCGCGCCCGAGTCGCGAAGAAGTGACCGACAGGCTCTCCCGCCGGGTTCCCCGTCCCCTTCACCGTCAACCGTATTCGCGTGCGACCCTGACAAGGGAGGTGTTTGCCCTTTGAAGAAGATAATCGTGTGCGCGCTCGTTCTCTTTGCGGCCGCCGCGCCCTCCCCGGCGCGTCAGGGCGGAGGGCGCGGCGCGGCCGGCGTCTATTACCGCGACGGCGTCAGGTACGCGCTCGACGGCCGCCTGGACGAGGCGGCCGCCGCATTCGAGCAGGCCGCGCGCCTCGACCCGAAGGACGGCGACGCGCACTTCAGCCTCGGCAACGTCTATTCGGAGCAGGGGCGCTGGACGGACGCCATCGCGGCCTACCGCAAGGCTGTCTCTCTTAAGAAGAATGACGGCGAGGCTTACAACGGGCTGGGCGTAGCGCTCGCGGCGCGCGGCGAGTACGAGAAGGCGGCCGTCGCGTTGCGCAAGGCCGCGGAAATCTTCCCGCAGTGGGCCGAGCCGCGCTTCCACCTGAGCCACGTCTATAGGAAGCTCGGCCGGGAAGGTGAGGCGCGCGCCGCCTACTCCGAGGCGCTAGCGCGACGGCCCGACTACGCGCAGAGCCCGCCGCGCTCCTTCACCGCACAGTTCGTAAAGGCGCGCGTCGAGCCCCGCGCCGAAAGGGCCGCCGCCAGCACCGGCGCCACGACGAACACACCAACCGAGGTCAGGACTAACGCCGGCACGGCGCCGCCGCCGCGCGCGAGCGCCCCCGCGCCGACGGCCGGCACGGCCACGCCGCGCCCGGTCGTGAGCGAGGCCGACGCGCAGTTCCAGCTCGGCGTGAGGCACGCGGCCGCGGGGCGCGACCTTGAGGCGGCCGCCGCCTTCGAGCGCGCCGTTAGCTCAGGCAAAGGCGACGCCGAAACCTATCAGGCGCTCGGCGCGGCCTACGCCCGCCTCGGGCGCTGGCGCGAGTCCGTCGGCGCATACGAGCAGGCCGTGCGTCTGGAGCCGAAGAACTCGGCCGCATACGAGGCGCTCGGCAGGTCTTACGCGCGCCTGCGCGAGACCGAGCCTGCCGCTCCGGCGGCTGCGCCCGCGACGAAGGCCGCGCCCGCCGCGCCCGCGACGGACGCAGACCCGACGGCCGTCTATAGGGTCGGCCCCGGCGACGTGCTAGAAGTCCGCACGCCGGGCAACGCGCAGGCGAGCCTGCACAAGGTCACGCCGGCCGGGCTCCTGGACTACCCGCGCCTCGGCGCGCCGCTTGAGGTCTCGGGGCTCACGACCGGGGAGATAGAGGCGAGGCTCCGCGCGGAGCTTGAGCGCCGAGACTCGCCGGCCGGGCAGGTCTCCGTCGGCGTGCGCGAGTACGAGAGCCACGCCGTCATCATCAGCGGCATGGTCAAAGACCCCGGCACGAAAATCCTGCGGCGCGAGGGCGTGCCGCTCTACGTCATCGTCGCCTACGCGCAGCCGCTCGCGGGGGCGGGCGAGGCGCTCGTCGCGTCGAAGGCGTCGGGGCGCACGACGGCCGTCAACCTCTCCGACACGCAGGCGATGGGCATGCTCGTGCGCTCGGGCGACGTGATAACGGTCCGCGCCTTGCCCGAGCAGTTCTACTACATCGCGGGCGCCGTCAGGCAGCCGGGGCAGAAGAGTTTCACTTTGGGCCTGACGCTCACGCAGGCGGTGCTCGCGGCGGGCGGCGTCTCGGCGCGCGACGCGGCGACGGCGACCGTCTCGCGGCAGGGCGACGACGGGCGGCTCACGACCACCAGCTACAACCTCCGCGACATCGAGGCCGGCCGCGCGCCCGACCCAGCCCTTCGGCCCGGCGACCGCGTAGAGGTCGGGAGGTGAACGCGCTTATCAGGAGACGACTTGAGTGACAGACGACGCCGACAAGACGGGCGCGCCGCTCTTCCCCGACGAGGGGCCTTTCAACCCCGTCGTCCCGCTCTCGGAGATAGGCGGCGAGGTCGCGCGCGCTGCGCCTGAGCAGGGCGACGGCGAAGAGGCGGCGACGCTCATACGCCCGCGCGCGCGGCGCGCCGCGCCGCCCGCCCCGGCGCATGAAGACGACGGCCGCGCCAGCTTCGTGCAGTCCTGGCCGGCCACGCTCCTGGTCGTCGGGCTGTCTCTAGTCGCCGGCATGCTCGCGGGCGTCTTTCTGCTCGGCGCGAGGCGGACTGCCGAAACTCATGAGCCCGCGACGGCCGTCGAGGAGGCCGCGCGCGCCGACGAAACTACTCTGACCGACGCGCACGCGCCCGAGACGGCCGCTGAGCCCGAGCCTTCGCCCGCGCCGCGCGCGGCCGAGCCTGACGAGCCCGCCCCCGTAGCCGCGGGCGTTAAGCCGAGCGCCGGGGCCAGCGCCCCTGTCGTCAACGCTCCCGAGGCCCGGCGCGAGACTGCCGCCGAGACTCCGGCACGAAAGAGCGAAGAGCGCGTCTCTGCTCGTTCATCGTCTTCGCCACGCCCCGCCGCCCCGGTAAATACCGCCGACACGCGCAGGGCATCGGCGCCCGCGCCGGCCCCGCGCAGGACAGAGCCGCGCGTAGCGCCGCGCGACACGCAGCCGCCCGTCTTCTCGCCCACGCCGCGCCCCGACGGCAAAAAAGTCATCCCCTGGCCCTGATGCCTCGCGGCCTCTGCTAAACTCCCCCGCGTGGATGAAGGCCCCGCGAGCAGA
>DASPKR010000321.1:0-4727 GCA_035627975.1 Pyrinomonadaceae bacterium
TTCGCGATGTCGAGCCCCATGAGCGCCGCAGGCGCCACCCCGAAATAGGAGAGCGCCGAGTAGCGGCCGCCTATGTCAGGCGGGTTGAGGAAGATTCTGCGGAACCCGTCACGCGCGGCGTCCGCCTCCATCTTCGTCCCGGGGTCGGTGACGGCGACGAAGTTGCGTCCGGGGTTATCGCTTGCCTTGCGGGCGCGGTCGTACCAGTAGCGGTAGAACATCAGCGGCTCGGTCGTCGTCCCCGACTTCGACGCGATGACGAAGAGGGTCTTGCCAACGTCAATCTCATCTTCGAGCGCGGCGATGGTGTCTGGGTCGGTCGAGTCGAGCACGAGCAGCTCGGGGAAGCCGTCCTGGCGGCCGAAGGTTCGGCGCAGCACCTCGGGGCAGAGCGACGAGCCGCCCATGCCGCAGACCACGACGTGGCGGAAGCCCTCGCCGCTTATGCGGCCTGCGTACTCGATGAGCTCGTCCTCGACGCCTATCATCTCGTCGGCCACGTTGAGCCAGCCCAGGGAGTTCTTGATTACCTTCTGGTGATCCTCCTCCGACTTCCAGAGCGCCGCGTCCTTGCGCCATATGCGGCGCATCACGTCGCCCGCGTCGGCCTCCTTAATCGCCGCCGCGACCGCATCTGCGTGCCTGCCGAGCGAGGCGCTGAGGCGGCCGTGTATGCCGGAGAGCAGCGCGTCGCGTTTGGCCTCGATGGACTCGACCAGGGTGTCGAAGGAGCTTACGAAAGCCTTGAGGCCGTCCAACTGAAGCTTTTCCGTTACGGCCTTCAGGTCAATGCCTACCTCCGCGAGCTGATTGATGAGGGCGCGGGCGTCGTCAACGCCCTCTTCGAGCGTGAGGGCGACCCGGCCGTGGTCGCGTATGGCCGTGTAGGTCGCGGGCGGGACGGTGTTGACCGTCTCGGGGCCGATGAGGTTGTCAACGTAGAGCACGTCGGAGTACTTCGGGTTCTTCGTCCCCGTCGAGGCCCAGAGCGGGCGCTGAACCATCGCGCCTTTTTCCTTCAGCGCGCGGAACCGCTCGCCGTGGAAAATCTCCTTGAACTTCTGGTAGGCGAGCTTAGCGTTTGCGTTGGCGGCGCGTCCGCACAGGGCTTGCAGGCGCTCGCGCTCTTCCGGCGCCGAGGCGTGGCGCGCGCGGGCCTCAAGCTCCGCGTCAACGGCCGTGTCAACGCGCGAGACGAAGAAGCTGGCGACCGACGCGATGCGCTCGACGGGCAGACCCTCGGCAGCGCGACGCTCCAAGCCCCGAATGTAAGCCTCCGCGACCTGCTCGTAGTTCTCAATCGAGAAGATCATCGTGACGTTGATGTTCACGCCGCGGTAGATGCTCTCCTCGATGGCCGGCAGGCCCTCCTGCGCGGCAGGGATTTTTATCATCACGTTGGGCCGGCCCAAACGCTTGAAGAGGCGCGAGGCTTCTTCAATCGTCCCCTGGGTGTCGTAGGCGAGCCGGGGGTTGACTTCGAGACTGATGTAGCCGTCGAGCGCGCGGGTGCGGTCATAGACGGGGCGGAGTATGTCGGCGGCGCGGGCGATGTCTTCGGCGACAAGCTCCTCGTAGATTTCGGAGACGCCGCGGCCGGACTCGACGAGCGAGCGTAGCTGCTCGTCGTAGTCGGTCGAGCCCGTGATGGCCTTCTCGAAGATGGTCGGGTTAGAGGTGACGCCGCGCAGGTCGTCCTCCTCTATCTTGCGCGCGAGGTCGCCGGTCGAGAGCATGGCGCGGCGAATGTTGTCGTACCAGATTGACTGGCCTAGCCGCATTATTTCGGTAAGACGGTTGGGCATTAATCGCTCCTGAAAATGTTACTTAAGAGGCCGCTCGCGGTGAAGTGGCCGGATACTATCACAGTAGCCGGAGGCGGACAAAAACCTTTTCGCCCGCCGAAACTTGAAAGGCCCGCCTGTCTTCAAGACAGGCGGGCCTGAACCTCGTACCGAGTATTAGCGCTTGTCCGACTTACGGCTGTATCGAGGCCGACTGCGGGCTCTGGAAGATGGTGTCTTCCATCTTCACGCCGTAGGTGACGGTGAGGACTTGCGCCTCCTCGACGAGCCGGTCGCCCTCGTAGAGCACCGAGCGGTAGGGGAAGTATGTGCCCTGCACGATGCGGTAGTCGTGGAAGGTTCTCTTGTACTTGACGGGCGAGCCGCCGCCGGGGGGCGTCTCCTCGAACTCGAGCCAGAGGACGCGGCCCGTCTTCGCGCTCACGAAGAAGCGCGTGCGGTTCTTCTCCTTGTCTTCCAAGTCGAGCAGCCAGAGGTCGAGCCCCTTGTGTGTCTCCTTGCCGGCGAACTTGACGGTGGCGCCGCTCTCCTTGTAGCGCAGCAGCGCGTCGAGGCCGTGTACGCGGTCGGAGAGGAAGGTGGAAACGTCCTGCGCGCGGGGCGTGAAGGCAGTGCCGCGCACGACGCCGAAGACTTTGCCCTCGTTGAAAATCAGCGAGTACTCGAGCGTGGGCCGGCGCTGGTCGAGGCGGATTTTGTCCTTCTCGAAAGACTCGCCGCGCTTGAAGCTGCGCTCGTAGGTAATCTCCTCTGTCCGCCCGTCCTCGGCCGTGCGCGTGATGCGGCCGCGCTCGACGCCCGTCCGCCTTATCTGCGCCAGGCGCTCGCGCGCACCGTAGATGAGCACGACCGTCTCGGCCACCTCTTCGGCAGTCGGAGTCTTCCCCTCCTTCTTCTGCGCCGCCGCCAGAGCCGGGGGCTGCCCCGCGCAGGCGAGCAGGGCGCACACCAGCGCGAACATCGAAAAGCGTCTGAACACGAAACTTGTCTCCTTCAATCCTTTTACCTTCGGTCGGGCGGCGGCCGGGGGCCAAGCGCCTAGAGGAGTGGCCGGCCTTGAATTTCCGGGGATTGTAGCACAGCCGCGGCCCGCCAAGCGCCCGGCGCGCGCGGCCCCTCGTGGGGCTCAAGTATTGATGCCAAATGCTTTCGGCCGGATGCCCGTTCGCGCCGCGTTGACAACCCAGACTTCGAGCATATAGAGTGCAACGTTTTCATGAAGCAGGCGGCGGGCGACTGTGGGCGCGCTCTCGGGCCTTACCGGTGCCGCCGCGCCGTCATTCTTCGAAAGGACACCTGAGAACCGTGAAAAAAGTAGGGATTCTGGTAGGCCGCGAGAGGACTTTCCCGGCGGCGCTAATTGACAGCATCAACGCCCGCGGCGAGGGCGAGGTTACGGCCGAGTACGTCAAGATCGGCGGCGTCCGCCACGACGGCGGGAAGCAGTACGACCTGATAATTGACCGTATCTCGCACGAAGTCCCCTTCTACCGCGCGTACCTGAAGCGGCAGGCGCTCGAAGGCACGCAGATCATCAACAACCCCTTCTGGTGGTCGGCCGACGACAAGTTCTTCAACTACTCACTCGCCGAGAAGCTGGGCGTCGCCGTCCCGAAGACCGTCCTGCTGCCGCAGAAGAGCTACATCGAAAGCATCACGGGCGAATCCCTGCGCAACCTCGAGTTCCCGCTCGACTGGGAGGGCATCACCGACTACGTGGGCTTCCCCGCCTTCATCAAGCCGCACGACGGCGGCGGCTGGAAGAACGTCTCGCGCGTCAACAGCCTCGAAGAGCTCTGGCGCGTCTATGACACGACGGGGACGCTCTGCATGACCTTGCAGGAGATGGTTGACTGGGATCAGTTCGTGCGCTGCTACTGCATAGGGCAGGACGAGGTGATGATAATGCCCTACGACCCGCGAAAGCCCTACCTCTCCGGCGAGCAGTACATAGAGAACCCGAGCTACCTCTCGGCCGAGCTGGCGCAGAGGGTCGCGAACGACGTGCGCACGCTCTGCGCGGCGCTCGGCTACGACATCAACACCGTAGAGTTCGCCATCAAGGGCGACGTGCCTTACGCGATAGACTTCATGAACCCCGCGCCGGACGCCGAGCTCGCGTCGGTCGGCCCCTTCTACCACAACTGGCTGACAAGGGCCGTCACCGACCTCGTCTTCCGCCGCCTCTCCGAGCCGCAGGCGGCGCCGACATACCGGTGGGACGCGCTCCTGAGCCCGGCGTCGGCCTCCGCGGTGACGGCGCCTCTGGCCGCCGCAGCTTCGGCCGCGGGAGCGTCGGTTGACGCCGTGCTCCCGCAGTCTGTGCGCGAGCTGCCGTCCGAGGTCGCTTCGACCGTGACCGAGCTAGTCGGGCAGGCAACGGGAATCGTCTCCGGGATTGTGGAGACCGTGACCGACGCGGTCTCGGGCGAGCCCGAAGAAAAAAAAACCGTGAGGCGCACGCGGACGGCCCCAGCCTCGAAGAAGGCGCCGGCTAAGAAAGGCTCCGCGACGCGCACCAAGAAGACGCCCACGCCGCCGGAAGTCTAAGGCGTCGGCGCGGCCGGGCGCCTAAAATAGAAATTGCTTGGAGGGCGGGCGCGGCTGCGCTCGCCCCTTTTTTTGTGTAAAATTCAGTCCTTGGTTGAGCCACGCGCGGGCTCCCCGCCGCGCCTCTCACACCCTTACGACTCTATATAACAAGGTGAGCGATAATGATGAACATAACCCCCAAACTCATCAGCAACTGCGCCGCGCTGCTCCTCCTCCTGCTCGCTTCGGCGGCCTCGACCGCGCGCGCGCAGGAGAGCCTCTCGGCCGGAGGCAAGGAAGTCTATGACGCCGTAAAGGCCGCCTCGCTCACGGGCGGCGTGGCGGACGTGAAAGGGCTCGTGCTCAAGCGCGACCGCGCCGAGATGACCT
>DASPKR010000322.1:0-2432 GCA_035627975.1 Pyrinomonadaceae bacterium
TACTTCCGCGTCGGCTCCGAGCACAGCGTCCGCCGCTACCGCACATACGGCGTCACGACGCTGCGCAACCATCACCTGGAGATTAAGCAGGGCGGCCGCCTCGTCTTCTCCTTCACGGGCAAGCACCACATAAAGCACCGGCGCATACTCGTTGACGAGGAGATGGCCGCGCTCGTGCGCGACATAAAGGCGCTGGGCGGCCCGCACCTCTTCAGCTACATAGGCGACGACGGCGCGAGGCGCCCCGTCAGGCCGCGCGACGTGAACGACTACATAAAGTCCGCGATCTCGCCCGAGTTCTCAGCCAAGGATTTCCGCACGTGGGGCGGCACTCTTCTGGCCGCCGTCGCGCTGGCCGAGATAGGGTGCTGCGACGACGAGCGGCGGGCGAAGAGGAACGTCGTGGCGGCCGTCAGGCGGGTCGCCGAGCACCTGGGCAATACGCCCTCGGTCTGCCGCGAGTGCTACATACACCCGCGCGTGATAGAAGCCTACTTCCGGGGGCAGACCATAGAGGAGTTCCGCCCGCGCCGCGCCCGCAGCCGCATCGTACGCCAGTCGCCCGAGTACACGGTCGAAGAGCTGGCGCTCCTCAAGCTACTGCGCGCCGGCGAGTGAGCTTTAAGAGCCGGCCGACGGCGCGCCGCCTTCGAGCGACGGCGTGGGGAACTTTTTCAGCATCTTCCAGAGCAGCACGACGCTCCCGTCCGAGTCTCTGCCCACGACGCGGAAGGCGACGAGCACGTCGGACTCGCCGTAAACAATCGAGCGCACGGCGTAGGTCTTCCCCTCGGCGACCGCCTGCGCGCGCGTGTACTGCCAGCTCCCCTCGGTGTGCGCGGGCTGGAACTGCCGCGCGCCCTTGCGCGCCTCGGGCTCCGTCGAAGGCGCCTTGTAGGCGGCCATGAACTGCACGGCCGCGGTCTCGGCCGAGACCGTTTCGAGCGGCACGTCGCCCAGGAGGGTGATGAAGCCGAAGTCGGCGCCCGCGAAGCCGACCATAAAGAGGTTCTGCGCGAGCTCTATGTCCGGGCCGTCGTTGTAGTCGTGCGAGCGGCGCGCGAACGAGTAGAAGGCGCCGCCGCCGCGCAGCGTCAGCTTCCCGTCCCACGACTCCCGCGGCAGGAGTCGCACAAGCCCGGTGCGCGGCGCGGCGAGGAACCCGGCGTAGCGCTCGAAATCTTCGGCCGGGGGCGCGAGCAACTGCGCCTCCTTCGCCTTTATCTGCTCACGTAGAGACTCTATCTCCGCCGCGACCTTCGCGCGGTCGCCCTGCCGCGCGGACGCCTCTGCGGCCGAGAATAAGAGTGCTGCTATCAGGACGGCGACGGAGAAGGGGGCGTGTCTAATCATGCTTCACCTCGAATCTCGAAGATGTGTGTGGGAGAGACGCTCGGGCGCGAGTTTTAGCCCCTGCCGCGCGGGCCCGTAAAGATTTATCCGACGGCCGCGCTCAGTAGTGCTCGCTCGTCTTGCGGCCCGGCTTCCGAGCTTTCCTCCCGCGCCTGCCGCCTTTGCGCTCGTCCACGCCCTTGAGCGAGGCGAGCGGCCAGAGCCTGTGCTCTACCTCCGCGAGCCCCGCGCCGACGACGGCCGCGACCACGTCCTCCGAGGGCTTGTAGCAGGGCGCGGCCTCGTCGAGCGGGACGTGACCGTCGGCGTTCACGACGACGCCGGCCTCGCGGTAGGCGTCGTCCATCTCGCGCTGCGAGAGCGTGCGCGTGGCCTCGCCGCGCGAGATGCGGCGGCCGGCGCCGTGGTTGACGGAGAAGCCGCTGCGCTCCGCCCCGGCCAGGGGCCGCAGTATGTAGCTCCAGTCCTTGTTGCTGCCCGGTATGAGCACGGGGTGGCCCGTCCCCTCCCAGTGCGTCCCTTTCAGAAAAGGGTGGCCCGCCGGGAAGGCGCGCGTCGCGCCCTTGCGGTGAACCCACACGTCGCCGAGATCGGGGTGCCACTCCTTCTGCACGAGGTTGTGGCTTATCTCGTAGATTAGTTCCAGATCTTCACCGAAGACTTCACGGAACGCCTCCGACACCTGCTCGAAGATGACGAGGCGGTTCAGTATGGCGTAGTTGCCGCCCGCGGCGACGGCGTTCAGGTAGTCCCGGTAGTGGCGCGACTCCGGCGTGAAGTAGCCGAGGTCTATGTCCTTCATCAGCTCCGGGTGCTCCTCGCGCGCCAGCTCGAAGTAGTTGGTCGCCAGCCCGTGCCCGAACCCGCGGCTCCCCGTGTGCACCTGCACGAAGAGCGTCCCCGTCTGCTGGGAGCGCTGCAACTCGATGAAGTGGTTGCCCGACCCGAGGCTCCCCAACTGCTCCAGGCCCCGCTCCGGTTTCCCTTTGCCGCCCCACGGTATCTGCCAACCGTCCTCGACGGGGATGCGGTGGCGCTCGGCGTGGCTGCGGTCGAAGGTCGCCCCGTACTTCTCGACG
>DASPKR010000323.1:0-6080 GCA_035627975.1 Pyrinomonadaceae bacterium
CCTCGGCGCAGGCCGGGCGGGTGACGGCCGCTTACGGCACGTCGGGCGGCGCCGCGCCGCTGACCGTGAGGCCGATAGGCGTGAAGAGCGTGTCGGTCTCGCCTTCCTCGGTCGTGGGCGGCGGGCAGAGCGCGGTCGCCGTCAAACTCGAATGCGCTGCCGGGCCTTCGGGAGTCTTCGTGACGCTGAGGGTTAACAAGGGGCGCGCTGCCAAGTTCATAGACCCCTCTTCCGGGCAGGGCGTGAACCCGCTGACGCTCGTGCCGGCGAGCACGAGCCAGATGACGTTCCAGATACAGACTTACAAGGTGGCGAGCGACGAGGGCGTCAACGTCTCGGCCACGGCGGGCGGGGCCACTAAGAACGCGAGGCTTCAGGTAAGGGCGGGGCCGTGAGGCGCGGTGGCCCGAGCCGCGCGAGGGCGGGCGAAGGCGACGCCGTCACTTGACGCGGCTCGTCTTACGTCTCAGGAAGTCAATCAGCACGAACTGCGTGAGGTTGCCGGGGGTGGCGAAGTACGCCTTGCCGTTCGTCATCTGCGTCATCTGCTTGACGAACTCGACGAGGTAGTAGTCTGTAGCCAGCATGAAGGTGTTTATCATCACGCCGGCCTTGCGGCACGCCTGAACCTCGCGGAACGTGGCGTCCATCACGACGGGGTCGCCGCCCATCGAGTTCTTGTAGAGGCGGCGCCCGCCCCGCAGCTCGCCGAAGGCGCGAGCCCGCCCCGCGCCCGCCGCCGACGAGTCGAGGAAGCAGGCCGTCGGCTTGCCGTCCGTCACCATCACTATCTGCTTCATCTCCTTGCGCTGCGCCTGAAGGATGCGGCGCGCGAGCTTCAGGCCCTCGGCCGTGTTCGTGTGGTACGGGCCGACCTGCGTGGTGGCGAGGCGCGCGAGCGGCAGCTCCTCGGCGTCGTCGTGGAAGAGGACGACCTTGAGCGAGTCGCCGGGGTACTGCGTGCGTATCAAGTGCGCGAGCGCGAGCGCGACCTTCTTGGCCGGTGTGAAGCGATCCTCGCCGTAGAGGATCATGGAGTGCGAGCAGTCGAGCATGACGACCGTCGCGCACGAAGACTGGTAGTCCTGCTGGTGGACGTGCAGGTCGCCGTACTCGAGGTTGAGCGGGACGCCCATGCCCTCGCGCTTGATGGCAGACATGAGCGTGGCGTTCACGTCCAAGTTTATCGTGTCGCCGAACTCGTAGGGCTTGCTCACCTGCGCGGCCTCCACGCCCGTGGAGAGGTGCTGCGTGTCGTGGCGGCCGGCCGACGACTTGCCGAGGCTGCCCAGCAGGCTTCTCAAGGTCTTGTAGCCGAGGAAGTCCAAGCCCTTCTCCGTCACCTCGAACTTCACGTCGCGCGGCAGCGGCTCGCCCTCCCCGCCCTGCCCGCGCCGCCGCTCCCCCGGCGGCTCCTCCCTCAGCTTCAGGTAGCCCTCCTCGACCAGCCGCTCGATGAGCTGGTTCAGAAGCTCCTCCAACTGCGAGCCGCGGAACTGCCCAGAGTTCTCCGCGAGCATCTCCTCAACGTCGCGCTCCGACAGCTCGCCCGTCTCAAGTAGCGCTTGCAGCAGCGCCTGCCTCAGCGCGTCCAACGACTGATCCGGTTCGCGCCTCTGCCGCGCCCAGTAGTAGTCGTCGTCGAACCCCGAGGAGAGCAGCGAGTCCTGCAACGCCTCCATCAGGTCGCCCAGGTTCACCCCCGACACGTCGAAGCCCTTGAATCTCGAATAGCGTATGAACTTCATAAGCGGCCTTTAGCTGTAGCGGCCCGTCTCGGTCAGGTCGTCGTAGATCATGCCGCGGCGGTCTTTGCGCGCTTTGGTGGCGGCGGTGTAGCCGCCCTCCTCGTTGCGGCTTATCTTGTTCTGGGCGTAGAGCCCTTCGAGGGCGAACTCGCAGGCGGATACGAGCATGGCCTCGTCGGAGCGTTTGATGTCGAGGGGGTCGAGGACGGTGTCAATCAAATCCGGCACGGAGTCGAGGAGCGTGACGCACTCCGTGGCCGAGGCCGTGTCGGCGAGCCGGAGGTTGTTGCCCTCGTCGAACCAGCGGACGGCGCGCGAGAAGTCTATGCCGACGAAGTAGCCCTCGAAGACCTCGCCCGCCGCGCGCTTTATCAAATCCCTCGCTATCTTCGCCGCCCCGACCTGCTCGCCCTCGTACTCCAACTCCATCTTGCCCGTCATCGAAGGCACGGCCGCGTAGATGTCCGAGACGCGCGGCACTATCTCCTCCTCGCCGGTTAGGAGCGCTCGCCGCTCGGCGTTCGAGACCGCTGACTCGGTGACGGTGATGGGCATGCGCTGCGAGACGCCGGAGCGCTTGTCTATGCGCTGGTCGTCGCGCGCCTCGAAGGCTATCTGCTCGATGGTCTCGCGCACGAAGTCGGGTATGCGCAGGGCGCCTTCGACCCCCTCGCGCTCAGTCCAAGCCTCCTGCCTCGTTATCTCGACGCCGAGCCGCAGCTCCGAGGGGTAGTGCGTGGAAATCTCGGCGCCGATGCGGTCTTTGAGCGGCGTGATTATCTTGCCGCGGGCGGTGTAGTCCTCCGGGTTTGCGGAGAAGACGAGCATCACGTCGAGGGGCAGGCGCACGGGGTAGCCCTTAATCTGCACGTCGCCCTCCTGCATGATGTTGAAGAGGCCGACCTGTATTTTGCCCGCGAGGTCGGGCAGCTCGTTTATGGCGAAGAGGCCGCGGTTTGCGCGGGGCAGGAGGCCGTAGTGTATGGTCAGCTCGTCGCTCAACAGATGCCCGCCGCGCGCGGCCTTGATGGGGTCAACGTCGCCTATGATGTCGGCGACGGTCACGTCGGGCGTGGCGAGCTTCTCGACGAATCGGGCGTCGCGCTCGACCCACGTGATGGGCGTGCGGTCGCCCTCGCGCTCGACCGTCTGGCGGCCGTAGGCCGAGATGGGGCGGAAGGGGTCGTCGTTGACCTCAGAGCCCTCGATGGCCGGCACCACCGGGTCGAGCAGGGCGACGAGCTGCCGGATGATGCGGCTCTTGGCCTGGCCGCGCAGGCCGAGCAGGATGAGGTTGTGGCGCGCCAGCACGGCGTTGACGAGCTGCGGTATGACGGTGTCGTCGTAGCCGACGATGCCGGGGAAAATCCTCTCGCCCGCGCGCAGCTTGCGGAGGAGGTTGGCGCGCATCTCGTCCTTGACGGGGCGCACGCGGTAGCCCTGCTGCTTCAGCTCTCCAAGCGTTCTCGGTAGTGACATCGCTTTAACAGTTGACCCCTTGTGTGTTGATTACTGACGCGGCGCGCCGCCGTCGGGCTTGCCGGCGCGGGCGCCCGCGCGGAGGAGCGCGGCCAAAGCCTGCGCGAGCGTGCGGTAGGTTCTGACGCCGCCGAAGTCGAGCCCGAGCCCGATGAGGCTCTGCGCGGCGTGCGCGCCCACGCCCGTCACGTATGCCTCGGCGCCGACGAGCCGCAGCGACATCGAGAGGTTCGACAGGTTCGCGACGGCGTGCGAGTCAACGATGCGCGCGCCCGTGATGTCTATGATGCAGGCGCGGGCGCCATGCCGCGCGACCTCCTGAAGCGCGGCCTTCGTCGCCCGCTCCATCCTCACGGTGTCGAGCGAGCCGATGAGCGGGAGCACCAGCACGCCTTCGAGCACGGGGACGACGGGAGTGGAGACCTCTTCGAGCATGCGCTCGCGCTCATCGTTCAGGCGCGCGAGCAGCGCCTCCATCTGCTTCTGCTCCTCTATGTCCGTGCAGGTGCCGACCCACTGAGTTATGCGGCCCGACTCGTCTCGCAGGGGCATGGCGCGGCCGAGGAACCAGCGGTACTGCCCTTCGGGGCGCGAGTGGATGCGGTACTCTATCTCGTAGCCCTCGCCCTCGCGCCAGGCGCGCTCCCAGCGCGCGAGCGTGCGCCCCTTGTCCTCAGGGTGCAGCGCGTTCGTGAAGCCGAAGCCAAGAGACTCCTCCTCGGTGAGGCCCGTGTACTCGTACCAGCGGTGGTTGAAGTAGGTGTGGGCGCCGTCGGCGTCCGTGGCCCAGACGAGCTGCGGCATCGCGTCGGTGAGCGTGCGAAAGCGGCGCTCGCTCTCCTGCAACTCGTGCTCGGTCTGCTTGCGCCTTATGCCGACCGCTATGCCGTGCGCGACGGCCTCCATCGCCCGCAGCACCTCGTCGTTCAGCGGCCGCCGCGCGAACATAGCCATCACGCCGACGAGCCTGTCTTCGACCACGAGCGGGTAGCCGGCGAACGAGACCATCCCCTCGCGCGCGGCCCACTCCTGATCGCCCACGCGCGGGTCCCCGACGACGGAGTTCGTCAGGTGCGGCCTACGCTCCTCGGCTATCAGCCCTATCTTGAACTTGCCGACGGGGACGCGCGCGTGCGCGCCGTCGAGGTGCGTGTACATGCCGGCGCTGGCCTGCAACTCCAGGACGCTGCGCGAGTCGTCGAGCGTCCAGACGCGCGCGAACGCGGCGTCGAGGTTGCGCACCAGGGCCTCGGCGCAGTGCTGAAGCGTCTCGCCCAGCGTGTCGCCCTTGATGAGCGCGACGGCAATGTCGGAGTTGAGCGCCGAAAGTCGCGCCGTCAGGTCGCCGCCTGCTGCCGCGCCGCCCTTTTTTCGCGAAGGCTCCGTGGTTTTCATGTTCGTCGGGGATGTCAGAAGTCTAGGGCCCGGCAGGCGTGACGCGCCCGCCGGCGCTTTTCACCAAGCCGTCCTCTTCGAGCTTTTCGAGGTGCGCGAGCACCGAGCGCGCGGCCATCGCGTGCAGCTTCGGGCTGACGTCCGTGTAGGCGCGCGCGACTATCTCTTCGACACTTTCGGCGCCCGCCCGCACGGCCCCGAGTATCTGGCGCTCGCGTTCGAGGCGGTGCGAGACGTACTCGTCAATCTTGGCGCGCGGCGTGCCGACCGCCGGGCCGTGCGCGCCGAAGAGGACGTTCAGGCGCGGCAGGGCGCGGTAGCGCTCGAGCGTGCGGAGGTAGTCGCGCATGTTGCCCTCGGGCGGGTCAATCAGGACGGAGCCGAGGCCCACGATGTTGTCGCCCGTAAGGAGCGCCCCGTAGCTCTCCTCGTAGAAGGAAAGGTGGCCGCGCGCGTGGCCGGGCGTGTGCATCGCGCGCAGGGCGATGACGGGGTCGCCCGTAAGCTCGATCAGCTCGCCGTCCTCGATAAAGCGGTCAACGCGCACGACGGAGCCAAGGGCGTCGGCCGTTAACTTATGCGCCGCGACGGGGAGCCGGCCGCCCAGAGACTCGCGCAGGGCGCCCACGCCGCCGACGTGGTCGGGGTGCAGGTGCGTGAGGATTATCTCGCGCAGGCGGCGCCCGCCTTCGAGAAGCTCGCGGACGAACTCAGAGAGGGCCGCCTGCTCGTCCTCGTAGGGCGAGGCCGGGTCAATGACGACGAACTCGCCGGTCCCGACGATGTAGCAGTTCGTCGTAGTCGCTGGCGGCTTCGTCGGCGTCCGCACGGGGAAGCAGGTGAAGCCGGGCAAAAACTCGATCCTTCGGACGGGCGCGCGGTGGGCCTGCGGGATGCTCAGGAGCCTCTCGAAGAGTCCCTCGCCCGTGCCGCCCGCGAGCGAGCGGAGGGCGTGCACGACGGGCGGGACTGCCAGGGCCTCGGCGCGCGACCATCGCGAGAGCGCGTCGCTCGGGGTCGCCCACTCGCCCGCGTCGAACTCTTCGGTCACGGGGCGCGGCTCCTGCTTGCGCGGGCAGCGGACGACGAAGAAGAGCGTGTCGAAGCGGCGCGGGCTAAAGGGCGGCGTCACCCAGCGGCCGGCGAAGCGGAAGTCTGAGGCGTCGAGGCGCAGGCCGTAGTGTCTGAGAAGCTCTGCGAAGCTCATGCGGCCCGAGGTCAGGTCGTCGAGCACGGAGGCGAGCTGCCCCTTCGTCAAAGTCTCCGCGCCGCGGGCGGCGAGCACGCCCACCTCCTCAAACAGCTCGCGCGCGGCGCACGCCGTCATCCTCGCCGTCTCGGCGTCGGCGGCCCCGGCGACTTCCACCTCCGCGTCCGACTCGTCCAACTGCCCGCCCGGAAAGGCGTAGAAGCCGGGCAGGTAGGCCATGCGGCTGCTGCGTCGGCCCCAGAAGACGA
>DASPKR010000324.1:0-4877 GCA_035627975.1 Pyrinomonadaceae bacterium
GAGCGCGGCGTGCGGGTCGAGAGGCGCTTCGAGCTTGGCGGGAACCTCGCGCACGACTCGCTCGTCTCGGGCCGCATAGACTTCTACCCCGAGTACACGGGAACGTCCTTCACCGCGATTCTCAAGCACGCGCCCCTGACAGACCCGCGCGCCGTCTATGAGCAGGTCAGGCGCGAGTACGCCGAGCGCTTCAACGTCGAGGCGAGCGCGCCGCTCGGCTTCAGCAACGACTTCGCCATACTCGTCCGCGGCGACGACGCGCGCCGCCTCGTGATAAAGACCGTCTCTGAGGCCGCGGCGCACGCGCCGAAGTGGCGCGCGGGCTTCGGGCAGGATTTCATGTCGCGTGCCGACGGCTACGAGGGCTTCGCGCGCGCCTACAACCTTCGGTTCGCGGGCCGCCCGCGCGAGATGGATTTGTCTCTCTCCTACCGCGCGCTCGCGGACGGCGAGGTTGACATCATCGCCGGCAACTCGACCGACGGCATGATAGCCACGCTCGGCCTCTTCCAGCTCGAGGACGACCGGCGCTACTTCCCTCCCTACGAGGCCGTCTTCCTCTCGCGGCGCGACGCGCTAGAGCGTCTGCCCGAGGCGCGCGACGCGCTCACGAAACTCGCCGGGGCTATAAGCACGGAAGAGATGCGACGGCTCAACTACGAGGTTGACGGGCGCAAGCGCCCCGCCGCTGATGTCGTGCGCGAGTGGCTGCAAAAGAGCCGCGGCGGCGGCTCAGGAGATTAGCCGGGAGCGAGCCGAAGGCGCCGGCGCGAGCCCCGTAATGCCAGCGATAAAAAATTAGAAAGCCCCGGCAGGGGCGACGGAATGACAGCGCGTCATCCGTCGCCCCTGCCGGGGCTTTCTAACTGGCTCCGACTACTTCTTGCGAACCATCGTGACGCGCACGGGCTGGTCGAGCGAGCTGGCGTCTATGTTGAGCTTGACCGTCTGGTAGCCCTTGGCCTTGAGCACTAGCTTGAGCTTGCCCATGTGTATGGGCGGCAGCACGGAGACGCCCCGCGCGTCCGTCCAGTTCCAGGAGGCGCACTCGATACCGTTGCTGCGGCGCGATTCGAGGAACGCGTAGGCGTCGTTGACGGGATTGCCGGCCTCGTCAACGACGCGAAGGTCGAGTCGGCCGACGCCGTCCTGCTCGCGCGGCGCGCGGCCCATGTTGGGAATCTGGCTGTCGCTATTGGCAGACTTGTTCGAGGCGACTTCCTGCGCGAGCGCGCCCGAGGCGGTCGCGGCGGCTATGAGGGCGGCGAAAAACAGCTTACGCATAGACGAATTCTCTCCTTGAATCTCTCTCGGCACGGTCTGTGTGGGAATCAAAGGCTTCGGCCGTCGGCCCGCGCGACCTGAAGGGGGTGAGCGTCGCCGCGAAGTGACAGTCTAAGATGAGTGACTTCGCGCGCCGGTTGCACGCGCCGGGGGCGGAAAGGCCGCCGCCCGCGCTGCTCGCACGGGCCGACGGCCTCCCTCTCGTCAACTCTTTTCCGCATCACTTCGGCGGCCGCTGCGTCCGTGCGCCCCTCGGGCGTTTAGGTCAACGGCTTTGCGCTCCGGGCTTTCGCGCCGGGTTGCCTTTGTCGGTGTTGCCGGCGGCCGGCTTCTGCTGCCGCCGCCGCCAAAAAATTATAGCGGCCCGCCGGGCCGTTTGGGAAGGAAAAGATTTTCGGCCCGCGTGTGCGAGATTTTTTTGCGCGGGGGGCCGTCGGGGGTTTATGCTCTCGGGCAAACGCCGACGAAGGAGAGGGTGAAGGATGGGCCTGATTGATCTGCTTCTGCTGCTTCTGGTCGCGGGCGTGTGCGGCGCCCTGGGTCAGGCCATCAGCCGCACCTCGCGCGGCGGCTGCCTCGTCTCGATAGCGCTCGGCTTCATCGGCGCGCTCATAGGCCTGTGGCTCGCGCGAAACGCCGGTCTGCCAGAGCCGCTGCCCGTCGAGGTGGCCGGGCGCACCTTCCCTGTCGTCTGGTCAATCATAGGCTCGGCCCTCTTCGTCGCCGTCATCAGCCTCGTCACGAGGAGCCGCTAAAGTTTGTGACGGTTTCTTTACCGAAAACTAAGAACTGACGGCCGGCAACTCCCGCCCCCAACCTTTACCGCCCGGCGGCCGTTCGGCTACACTCGCACGCACCGGCTCCCCGGATAACTAAAAATTTCGTCGCCGTCGGCGAGCGCGCTCGGGCGCCGCCGCGCAGGTCAAGGTTTTATGGTCGCCACCGCTCCGACGAAGGCCGTCCAGGCTTACGGCTTCGGGCGCGCCGCCCGCAAACAGTCGGGCGCCGCAGACGCGCCCGACCTCGCGCACTTCCGCCGACGCTACCCGCTCACGGTAGCGAGCCTCGGCTCGCTCCCGCGGCGCGAGGAGTGGCTGCGGCGCATATGGGAGCGGGACGAGCGCTGGCGCGAGGCGACGGAGACTCGCGGCGGCGAGCCCGTAGTCGAGGAAGTGATAGTCCGCGGCGCGCCGCCGCGCGCGAGCGACGCGGAAGGCGAGTTCGACTTAATCTTCGCGGGCGACGGCGCCGCGCTCTTAGACGCCGCCGTGATGGCCCGCCAATACGGCAGGCGCGTGCTCGTGCTCGACGAACCCGAAGCCGCCTTCGCCCGGCGCGACTGGAACCTATCGGAAGACGAGCTGCGTGAGTTGGAGTCGTCCGGGCTGTTCACGCGCGAGGAAATCGAGGCGGCCGTCTTGAACCGCCGCCGCAAAGGTCTCGTGAAGTTCCACGACGCGGGCTCGCGCGTGAAGGCCGAGCCGCTCTGGGTCGAGGGCGTGCTCAACGTGTGCGTTGACGGGGGCCGCCTGCTCGCGCTCGCCGCGGAGAAGGTTCGCGCGCAGGGGCGCTCGGCCGTCCTGCCGGGCGTGAGGCTGGTGCGCGCCTACGTCGAGCCCGACCGCGTGACGGCTGAAGTCGAAGGGCCGGGCGGCGCGCGCCGCTTCTTCCGCGCGGAGGTTCTTGTGTGCGCTGGCTCGGCCGCCTCGAAGGCTGCGCGGCAGTTGAACGGCGCTCGCTCTCTCACGCACGTCTGGCCCACGGTTGGCACGGTGGCGCGCGGCTTCGCGCGCGGCGACAGTGCCGACTCGGTTGACTTCCGTCTGGGCGAGATTCTCGTCAGCACCGAGGACGCGCGCGACCACAGGCAGCTCGTGTGGCAGAGCCTCGCCGGCGCCCCCGCGCGCGACGAGTGCGCCACTCTCCTCTTCTTCTACGACGAAGTCGGCTCGCCCGCCGACAAATCCCTTCTCTCTCTCTTCGAGCGCTACTTCGAGGCACTGCCGGCCTACAAGCGCACCGGCGCCGCGTGGCGCGTCGAGCGGCCCGTCTTCGACCACGTGCCGGCCTTCCGCCCGCGGGGCCGGAAGGCTCGGCCGCGTGTCTCCGACGACCGCGTGATGCTGCTCGGCGTCGGGTCGAGCGCGCGGGGGCCTCTGGCCTTCGGCGGCTCGCGCACGGCTGCGCGCGGCCTGCGCTCGCGCACGCACCTGCTGAGCCTTGCGCTCGAAGCGGGGCTGACGGACGCCGGCTCGCTCGCGCGCGTCTGCGACGACCGCCCCGGCGTCGCCGAGGCCGCGGGCCTCGCCGAGTTCATGCGGCCTACGCCGGAGGGCTCGCCCTCGACCGTCAACGAGACCCTGAACGCCTTGATGAAGGCGCTCGGCGAGTTGGACGAGCGCGTGCGCCGAGAGCTGTTCCAGGGGCGCATGAGCTTCGTAGCGCTGCGGAGACTGCTGGCGCGCACCGCGCGCCTTTACCCGCGCATATTCGCGCGCGTGCGCGAGCACTTCGGCGCGCGCGGCACGCTCTGGTGGGCCGCCGGGATCGCCGAGGCCGTCTGGAGCGAGAGGCGCGCGCGCGCGGCACGCCACGGCACGCCCGCCGCCTGGGACGAAAGCCCCGGAGAAAAATTCGCGCGCCACGCGGCGCTCTACCGCGATTAAAAAAGGGCCGGCACGAACATCGTGCCGGCCCTACTGTTAGGGCTTGATTGCTTTCAAAGGGGCCGCGGGAAGTGATTCTGCGGCGGGCTTTGCGGAGCGTGCGTGCAGGGTAGGCGAAGCCGGGGCGGGGTGGCAAAACGGGGCCGGTCGTGGGGCGCGGGCGCGCTCTGCTATACTTTTTGCAGGAAGTTTTTTATGAGTGAGCCGGCTGAAGAGGCGGCCCGGCGCGCGGCGCTGACCCGAGGCATCAAGAGGCGCGCGCGCGCGCTGGGCTTCGACGAGGTGGGCGTCGTGCGCGCCGACGCGCTCGAAGAGGAGGGCGCGCGCCTGCGCGAGTGGCTCGCGCGGGGCCACCACGGCGAGATGCGCTGGATGGCGCGCGACACGGAGCGCCGCACGTCACCTTCGCTCCTCCTGCCCGGCGCGCGCACAGTCGTCTCGGTCGCCCTCAACTACTACACGCCGCACCGGCACACGGCCGAGCCCGGCACAGGCAAAGTCTCCCGCTACGCATGGGGGGACGACTACCACGACGTGCTCGGCGAGAAACTGAAGGCGCTCCTCGCGTGGGTGAAAGAGCAGTCGCCGGGCGCTACGGGCCGCGTCTGCGTGGACGCGCAGCCCACGATGGACAAGGCTTGGGCCGTTCGCGCCGGTTTGGGCTGGATAGGCAAGCACACGAACCTCATCACGCGCGCCCACGGCTCGTGGGTCTTCCTGGGCGAGCTGGTTTTAGACATCGAGCTCGACTACGACGAGGCGCGCGTCGAAGACCACTGCGGCACATGCACGCTCTGCATCGAGTCCTGCCCGACGGGCGCAATAACGGAGCCTTACGTCGTTGACTCTCGCCTCTGCATCTCCTACGCCACCATCGAGCTACGCGAGCCGGAACTGCCCCCGCAGGTCTCCCGCGGCCTCGACGGC
>DASPKR010000325.1:0-5025 GCA_035627975.1 Pyrinomonadaceae bacterium
CGCGCCAAGTACCCGCGCAACTGCAACTGCGACGCGAGCGTCCGCTTCGAGGTCAGGGTTCCCCGCTCGGGCGTGAACATCGAGAGGATTTCCACCGCGAGCGGCGACATCTCGGCGCGCGACTTCGCGGGCGACGTTAAGCTACAGACGGCGAGCGGCGAGGTGACGGTCGAGAGCGTCTCGGGCGAGATAAGCGCTTCGAGCGCGAGCGGCAACGTCAGAGTTAAAGAGGCCGCCGGGACTGTCAACGCCAGCACCGCCAGCGGCGACGTTGACGTCGAGCTAACGCGCCTTCAGGGGCAGGGCGACCTGCGCTTCTCGACGGCGAGCGGCAACGTCTCGGTGCGCATGCCCTCGACGCTCGACGCCAACGTGAGCCTCTCGACGGCCTCCGGCTCCATCGAGACCAACTTCCCGCTCGAAGTAAGGAGCAGCGAGCACGGCCCCGGCAAGTCCGCCCGCGGCCGCCTCGGCTCCGGCTCCCGCAACCTCCGCATCTCCTCCGCCTCTGGCGACGTGAGCCTAAAGAGCATCTGAAAAGAAGGGGCTAGAGATCAGGGGCCAGTCAGGAGTGCGACTTCCTGACTGGCCCCTGGCCTCTTCTTTACTCGTCGCCTTCGACGATTGACTCGCCCTGGCGGGCCTGCCTGAGCCTCTGTAGGCGCGAGGAGATTTGGCTGCTCATGCGGTCGGCCGCCTTCGAGTCGTCGTGCTCGAAGAGGGCGTCGAACCACTCGGGGCGCGCTTCCGTGAGCTGCTGCTGCGGCGTCGTGGCGGCTGCGCCTTCGTCATCTTCGGCCGGCGCGCTCTCCGGCCGCGGCGGGAAGAGCGTCATTATCTCCTTCTCGTAGTAGTCGCGCAGGCTCTGCAACTCGTCGGCGATGTTGAGCGCGGTGAGGACGGCCACCTTCGCAACGTCGTGGACTGCGAGCTGCGAGGCTATGTGCTGCATGCGCTCGTCCACGGCGCGGGCGACGGCGCGGACGTGCTCGGCCCCGCTCGCGGAGCGCAGGCTGTAGGTCTGGTTGAATATCGTCACCCTGACGGGCGCGCCCGCCCCTGTCTCTCTCTGGCTCATCCTGTTTTCACCGCCTGCCTCCGTTATTGACTTGCAAAGCTCGGCGACAAAATTAACACCATTCCGCCCGATTGCAGAGCGCCGGAGGGCCGGGGCGGCTCTTCCGTCAATCCCGGTTTGACTCGCCGCGGCCCCGCGTCCTAGAATTCGTCGCCGCCGCACAGAAGCCGACGCGGCGCCCACGCTGACGCTCGCCGGAACCTCCCGCAAGGAACCCAACCGAGTGTTCGCCCCTTTGATTCAACGGAAACAGTAAGCCAAGACGATGTTCCCCCAAATCCTCCACGGTCTCGGTGCCGCCGCGCGGCCGCTCGCCCCGACGCTCCTGCTCGCGCTCGCGTGCCTCTCGGCCTCCGCGCAGACGACAGACCCCGCCGCGCTCGCCTACAACAAGGCATTCAGCGGCGGCGTCGAGCTGTTCGAGGCGCAGAACTACGAGCAGGCGGCGCGCGCCTTCGAGCAGGCCGTCGCGCTCAACCGCGAGGACGCCGACGCCCACTACAACCTCGCCGTCGTCTATGAAAAGCTCGGGCGCGCGCAGGAGGCGATAGTCGAGTACCAGCGCGCGCTGCGGCTGCGGCCGCGCCACGCGAGGGCGCAGATGCGCCTGTGCTCGGCGATGGTCGCGGTGCACCGCGGCTGGGAGGCGCTCGGCTACTGCAAGCAGGCCATAAAGCTTTCGCCCGCGGACGCGCTCGCCTACCAGAAGTTCGGCGAGGCCTACGCCGGCACGGGCCAGCACGAGGCGGCGGCCGAAGCCTTCAGGCTCGCCGCGCGCCTAGACCCCGCCTCGGCCGAAGCGCACTACCGGCTCGGCCTCTCGCGCCGCGTGCTCCGCCAGTACGACGAGGCTCTCGAAGCCTTGGGGCTCGCCGCGCGCCTCGACCCGAAGCACAGGCAGGCGCCCCTGGCCGTCGAGTCGCTCACGGCCGAGCTGAAGCGCCTCGCCGCGGAGGCGGCCGGCGGCCGCGACGGGCTGCCTTACGCGAGCCTGGGGCGGGCGCTCCTGCGGCTCGGCCTCTACGAAGAGGCCATCGAGACCTTCAGGCAGGGCGCCCGCCGCGCGCCCTCGGACGCAGGGCTCCGCTTCAATCTCGGCCTTGCCCTCTACGGCAAGAACCTCTACGAGCAGGCGGCCGAGGCGTACCGCGAGGCCGTGCGGCTCAAGCCCGACATGGTCGAGGCGCAGTACAACCTCGGCTGGGTCTATCACCTGCTCTCGAAGAGGGAGGCGCTGGCCCGCCAGTGCCGCACAGTACGCGCGCTAGACGCGCAGCTCGGCCAGCGCCTCGAAGCCCTGACCGGCTCCGCTGCGCCGCCCGCGGACAAGGCGGCCGCCAAGACCGCCGCGGCCGCGCCCCAGCCTTCCGCCGCCGCTGCCGCCCCGCGTTAAGTCGCGCGGGTTTGAAGGGGACGAGAGAACGGCCCACTGACTCGGACGAGTCAGTGGGCCGTTCTCTTTGCCCGCCGGTCTTTTCAGAACGCCCAGAACCCCTGCACGAAGCGCGTGATGAAGAGCGCCATGAAGAGGAGCGACCAGACGGTTATCACCCAGCCCCAGGCGGGACGGGCCGCGGCCGCGCGCGCGAAGATCACATAGACGGGGAACATCACTAGCGTGTAGCGCGGCACGCTCAGCAAAAACTTCGTGCTCGCGAACAGAAGCCAGTTCAAGCTCATCCAGACCGCGTAAGAAGTTCTCCACCTCAGCCAGCACCACGCCGTGCAGCCCAGGCCCAGGGCGAGGAAGAAGAGCTCCTGCCAGCCGACCATCTGCGCCTCGGAAGGCTGCCGCCGCAACGTGTTCCCGAGCGTGCTCACCACCCCGGCCCACGGCCACGCCAGAGTCTTCTGCCAGTGCCGCTCCTGCATCTCCATGAAGGCGAAAGGGTGGCCTTGAACCTTCAGGTTAATGCCGAGGTAACAGACGAACCCCAGCGCGGCGAAACCGACCCAGAGCCACTCGCGCCGGAAGCGGCGGCCGCTTTCGCGGTACTCCGCGAGCGCCTCGAAGGCGAGGGCGGGGACGAGCAGCAGGCCGTTCAGGCGCGTGAGGGACGCGAGCGCGCCTAAGACTCCGGCCGCCCACCACACGCGCCTGCGCGCCGCCAGAAAAGCGCCGAGCGCGAGCGCGAGGAAGAGGCTCTCGGTGTAGCCTATGTGGAGGAAGTACGCGGTCGGGAAGGCGAGCATGAAGAAGACGCTCGCTCGCGCGACGCGCTCCGTATCGTCGAGCGCGGCGAGGCGGTAAAGCAGTAGCGCCGCCGCGACCGAGGCGAGCGAGGAGACGAAGAAGGCGGCGAGCAGCTCGTCGCGCGCCGCTAAGGCGAACAGGCGCACGAGCCACGGGTAGAGCGGCAGGAAGACTATCCAGCGCTCGGCCACGCCCTCGTCCACGTAGCCGTCGCGCGCTATGTCGAGGTAGTGCGGCGCGTCCCAGTTGTTCCAGAGCGCGAGCGCCCCGTAGAGCGAAGGCACCGGCAAATTTCTGTTCACCGTGAACGACTGCGCGCCGAACAAAAGCACGAGCGCCTTGACGGCGAGGACGAGCCCGACGATTTGAAGCTCCGCGCCCTCGCCCGGGCGCGCGGCCGGGGCCGCCGCGGCGTGCTTCTGCCCTCGCGCGTGCCTCTTCGTCATCTTCGCTCAGTCAATGAACTCGCGGTGCCACATCTCCAGAGTCAGGAGCTGGAGGACGTGAAGGCCGTAGTCCTCGCGGCCAGATAGGTTCTCTTCGACGACGCGGCGGACTTCCCGCGGGCGGAAGAGGCCGCGGCGCGCGACCGCATCTTCCGAGAGCAGTTCGTCAACGAGCGGCCGCAGGGGGCCTCGCAGCCACGCGCGCACCGGCGCCCCGAAGCCGGCCTTCTTTCTCCACACTACCTCGCGCGGCAGGAGCGACTCGGCCGCGCGCTTCAGAATGTACTTGCGCTTGAGGCCGCGCAGCTTAAGCGCTGGCGGCATCCTCGCCGCAAGCTCAACCACCTCCCGGTTGAGCAGCGGCACGCGAACTTCGAGCGTCGCCGCCATAGAGGTCTTGTCCGTGTAGGCGAGGTTCAGGCACGGCAGGAACGTCTTCATGTCAACGTAGAGCAGTTGGTTGAGCGGCGCGGCGCGCGAGGCCCGCGCGAAGTAGCGCCGGTGTTGCTCGTAGGGGTCTAAGCCGCGCGTCGCCTCGCGCATCTCGTCCGAGTAGAGCCGCCGCTTCGCCTCGTCGGTGAAGTATGTGCCGAAACCCAGGTAGCGCTCCTCGAAGGAGAGGGCCGCGCTTCGGGCGAACTTCTTGGCGTTGCGGAGCGGCGCCGTCAGACGGCCGGGCCGCCCGCCCGGAAGCGCCCCGGCGATTGCGCGCATCAGAGGGCGACGCACGAGCGAAGGCACGGGCTCCGAGAGTGCGCGCGCGAGCTGCATGGCGAGCTGTCGCGGGTAGCCGGCGAAGACCTCGTCGCCGCCCATCCCTGAGAGCATCACCGTAAGGGTCTCGCGCGCTTGCTTCGAGACGAGGTAGGAGGAGATAGCCATGTCTATCACGGGCATCTCCATGTGGCGGACGAGCATGGGGAGGAGCGAAGCCACGTCGGGCCGAAGCATCGTCTCGTGGTAGTCGGCGTCGAGGAGGCGGCCCACCCGCCGCGCCCAGCGCGTGTCGTCGGGGATTATGTCGAAGCGAAGGTCTTCCGCCTCGATGCCGATTGTGTAGGTCGAGACGCGGCGGCCCCCGGCCTGCTTTGCCATCAACGCCGTCACGACCGACGAGTCAACGCCGCCCGAGAGGAACGAGCCTAGCGGCACGTCCGACACCATCTCCATCCCGACGGCGCGGTCGAGAGTTTCCAGCAGACGCTCGCGCCACCAGTCCTCGCCCCTCCCTTCTTCGATCTCGTCGAAGGAAACGTCCCACCATTCGCGCACGCTCACATTCCCGTCCTGCCACGTGAGCAGGTGCG
>DASPKR010000326.1:0-2591 GCA_035627975.1 Pyrinomonadaceae bacterium
CGCGGGGAGGCAGCAACCGCCGCGCTCAATAGTACAATAATTTCGCCCGCCCGCAGCGCTTGATTAAGCCAGCAGCCCGGCGACGAGCCCGACGGCGCCGCCCGCGAGGACGACCCAGAGCACGTCGAGCTTCAGGCTGTAGAGGGCGAGGAAGGCGGCTGCGCTCAAGGTGAGCGCGAGCCGGTCAGTGCCGCCCGCGAGGCCCTGGGGCCAGACGACCGCGGCGCCGAAGACGAGCGCGAGGTTTAGGATGACGCCCACGACGGCCGCCGTCACTCCCGTCAGCGCGCCGTTCAAGTTCCGGTTGCCGCGTATGACTTCGACGTAGGGCGCGCCGACGAGGATGAAGACGAAGCAGGGCAGGAACGTCACCCACGTCGTGACCAAAGCGCCGAGAACTGCGCTCGCCTCGCGCGCTACACCGTCGGGCGGGTGGTTCCAGGCGGCCATGAAGCCCACGAACTGCAAGACCATTATGAGCGGCCCCGGCGTCGTCTCGGCCAGCGCGAGGCCGTCCACGGCCTGCGCGGGCGCGAGCCAGTTGTAGGGCGCCGCCGTCACGGCCTGAGTGACGTAAGCGAGCACGGCGTAGGCGCCGCCGAACGTCACCAGCGCGGCCTTCGTGAAGAAGAAATATTCCTCGGCGTGGAGCCCTCCGCGGCCGCCCCACGCGAGCAGCGCCGCGAGCGGCAGAAGCCAGAGCGCGAGGCCGGCGGCGAGGATTTTGACGGCGCGCGAGGCGGAGGGGAGCGTGTGCGCGGGCGGCGGCGCGTGGTCGTCAATGACGAGCGGGAGCGGGGCCGCAACGACAGTCCCTTCGTTTGCGGCGCCCTGCTTCGGGGTCTTGGGGTGCTCGGAGGCGAAGGCTTCCGGCCAGAGCCGCGCGCCCGCGAGCCCGAGCAGGCCGGCGGCGAGAACGATGAGGGGGAAGGGGACGCCGAGGAAGTAGATCGAGACGAAAGAGGCGGCGGCGATGAGGAAGTGCGCTCGGCGGCGGAGGGCGCGGCCGCCGATTTTCAGCACGGCCTCGACGACGATGGCGACGACCACGGGCTTGAAGCCCGAGAGCAGCCCCGAGACGAATGGGGTGTTGCCGTAGGCCGCGTAAACGTAGGAGAGCAGCAGAAGGACGAAAACGGAAGGGATGACGAAGAACGCGCCGGCGACGATACCGCCCCAGGTGCGGTGCATAAGCCAGCCGATGTAGATGGCGAGTTGCTGCGCCTCGGGGCCGGGCAGCATCATGCAGTAGTTGAGCGCGTGCAGGAAGCGCTCTTCCGAGAGCCAGCGGCGGCGCTCGACCAGCTCGCGGTGCATGATGGCGATCTGCCCGGCCGGGCCTCCGAACGAAACCCAGCCGAGCTTCACCCAGAAGCGCAGCGCCTCGGCGAACGAGACGTCGCGCCGCTCAGTCTTCATTTCCGGGCTCATCACGTCCGAGCGCCTCGACCGCGAGCGTGTGGAACCGGCGGCGCGTGCCGTTGATGTTGACGAAGGGCGGCGTGCGCGCGTGCGTGCGGTTCGTAAGTAGGATGAAGACGCGCCCGCGCGCGGGCTCGAGCCAGCAGCTTGTCCCCGTGAAGCCGAGGTGGCCGAAGGCTTCGGGCGGGAGCAGCGGGCCGGCCGTGGACTCGGGCGTCGCGGCGAGCTGCCACGCGAACGAGCGCGCCTCGTTGAGGCCCTCGGTCATGTTCTCGCGGAAGAGGGCACAGGTTTTTTCGGACAGCAGCCCCGTCGTCGAGGCGAGGAACTGCGAGGCTATCAGAAGCGTCTCTCGCGCGGTCGAGAAGAGGCCGGCGTGGCCCGCGGCGCCGCCGAGGAAGAAGGCATTGCCGTCGTGGACTTGGCCCCAGATGGTCTCGGTGCGCCAGCCGCCCCCCCTCTCGATGCCGTGCTCGCTCGCGCAGACCTCGCGCTCGTATGCGTTCCCGCCCGACTCGCACGCGGCCACCTCGGTGCGGAAACTCTCCTCCGGGTTGAAGAAGGTGCGCCGGAGGCCGAGCGGGGCGAAGATTTCGCGGCGCGCCATCTCGTCGAGCGGCGCGCCCGCGACCTCTTGAAGAAAGAGGCCGAGAGTGATGAAGCCGAGGTCGCTATAGACGACGCGCGAGCCGGGCTCGTAAGCGTCGGGCTGCGATGCGATGACTTCGAGCACGCGGCCGCGGTCGCCGCCGGCCAGCGCGTAGAGCGGGAGCCACGCGGGCAGCCCCGACGTGTGCGTGAGCAACTGCCGGACAGTCACGCCCCGCATGCCGTCTCGGTCGAGCTCGGGCAGGCGGCCCGCAACCGCCTCGTCCAGCTCGAAAGCGCCGCGCTCAAACAGAATCGCGGCCAGCAGCCCCGTCACGAGCGGCTTCGTGAGCGACGCGAGGTCGTAGATGGTCTCGAGCGTCGCGGGCCGTCTTTCAGGCTCGCGCACGGCGTCGCCGTGCGCGCCCGCGAAGCGCGCACGCCCGCCCTCGGCGACGAGATAGACGGCCGAGGGGAAGTCGCCGGCCTCGATGCGCTCGGCGAGCAGGGCGGAGATTCGCGGCTCTTCTTTCGGGGCGGTCATGGGTCGGCGCTTTAGCCTTGCGCGCGGAGGGCGGAGA
>DASPKR010000327.1:0-2988 GCA_035627975.1 Pyrinomonadaceae bacterium
CGAAGGGGGGCAGGGCTTGTCGAGGCTGCCATTCTCACGCCGCGAGGCCGAGATGATCGCCGCCCTCGCCCCCGCCGGGCAGGCGCGCAGGGCGCTCGACTTCGAGGCCAGCCGGAGGCTCGCCACGAGCGGCGAACTCGCAGACTACCGCTTCGTGCATTTCGCCACGCACGGAATTTTGAACGGCGAGCACCCCGAGTTGTCCGGCGTCGTGCTCTCGCTCATTGACGAGCGCGGCCGTCCCGTTGACGGCTTCCTGCGTCTCAACGAAATCTACAACCTGCGGCTCCCCGCCGAGCTGGTCGTCCTGAGCGCGTGCCAGACCGCGCTGGGGCGGGAGGTGCGTGGCGAAGGGTTCCTCGGACTCGTGCGCGGCTTCATGTACGCCGGGAGCCCGCGCGTCGTGGCGAGCCTCTGGAAGGTGGACGACCGCGCGACCGCCGAGCTGATGCGCCGCTTCTACGAGGGGATGCTGGGGCAGGGCCTGCGGCCGGCGGCGGCGCTCAGGCGCGCCAAGGTCGAGATGCTGAAGGAGCAGCGCTGGCACGCGCCCTTCCACTGGGCGGCGTTCGAGCTTCAGGGCGAGTGGAAGTAGGAGGGCGAATCTGAATCGCGCAAGGGGCGGGGGCAGGTGGAAGTTTCACTCGCGCGTAAAGGTGATTGGGAGCTGACGGGGGAAGCCTTCGAGCGGCTACTCCGGCTGCTGGACTCCGACCGCGAGCGCGCGGGCGAGAAGTACGAACTCGCCCGCCGCAGGCTGATCGCCTTCTTCGAGGCGCGCGGTGCCGAGTCGCCCGCCGACCACGCGGACGAGACCCTCAACCGCGCCGCCCGCAAGGTCGCGGAAGGCGAACGGGTCGAGGACATAGGCAAGTACCTCTACGGCGTGGCGCGCCTGCTGCTCCTGGAACTCGGGCGCGCGCGGGAGAAGGGCCCGCTGCCGCTCGACGCCATGGCGCCGCCCGCCGCCCGCGCCGCCGATGAGCACGACGAGGAGGAGGAGCAGAGGCGGGCGGAGCACGAACGCCGCTTCGAGTGTTTCGAGCGGTGCCTGCGCCAACTCACGCCCGAGAGCCGCGCCTTCATCGTCTCTTACTACAAAGAGGAGAGGGGCGAGAAGATCAGGGGGCGGAAGCGTCAGGCCAGAGAGATGGGTGTCTCCCTCAACGCCCTGCGCCTGCGCGCCTCGCGCATACGCGCGGCGCTCGACCGCTGCATCGGCGAGTGCCTGGGGGGCGCGGAGGAGAAATGAAATCCTCTTCCGGTCACTGTAAGGTGTAGGGCGATGAAAGAGGCTGGTGAAGGCGGTCGGGGAGAATCAGCAGCTTGAAAGGCACGACGGAGAGGGACGAGAAGTTCACGCGCTACCTTCTGGGCGACCTGCCCGAGGAGGAGCGCGTGCGCCTCGAAGAGGAGTATTTCATCGACGCCGCCGCCTTCGCGGGCCTCGTTGCCGCAAGGGACGAACTCACAGACCTCTACGCGCGCGGCGAGCTGAAGGACCGCGCACGCGAGCGCTTCGAGCAGCACTTCCTCTCCACCGAGCCGCGCCGACGCAGGGCGCGCGAGGCAAAGGAGCTGATCGAATTCTCCACGAGGGTCGCCGCAACGGAAGCGACGGCCGAGCGCGCGCGCGGCGTCCGATGGTGGCCGCCTTTTCTCGCCGCGCGGTCGCCGGCCCTGCGGCTCACGTTCGCCTCCCTCCTGATTTGCGTCGCCATTGCCGGCGCGTGGCTGCTCTCCAGGCGTGCGGGAACGGGGCCGGCGGAGCGTGCCGCCGTCGCCCCTTCTCCCGGTGTGGAGATCGCCCGGCGAACTCAGCCGGGCGGCGAACCTCAAACACGGCCCGGAGACGACGGGCAGGGCAGCGTGGCGGACGCGCCAATGCCTCCCGCCGCGACTCCCGACCCGCGCCGCGCGCAAAGTGCGGGCACGGCGTCAGGGCGCGCGTCGGGGCGGCCGCCCGCGCAGAAGCGCGAGGCGGCGCACGTCGCCTCGATCCTCCTGACGCCGGTGCTCACGCGTGACGCCGGACAGCCGAGCACGCTGCACGTCCGGCCCGACACGGCCGCGGCGCGCCTGCAACTGTCGTTCAGGGGTGGCGACTACCGCCGCTACGTAGTCGTCCTGCGGACGGTCGAAGGCGAGCAGGTGTGGCGAGGCCCAGCGGCCGCGGCGCGGGCGTCGGGCGGGGGCAACACCGCGGTCGCCCGCGTCCCGGCACGGGTCTTCCGCAGGAAGGACCACACCGCGACGCTTTACGGCGTGACGGCTCAGGGAGAGTCGCACGAGCTCAGCGAATACTTCTTCACCGTGAGTAGGGGTGTAAGCCAGTAACCTCGCCTTCAACTCCCGCCCTTCGCACACGTCGCCCCGACCCGCCTCTCCCAAGTCGAACCTGAAAAGCAGCCATATCCTCAACCGGTTCGGCGGACACATTTTTTCGCGCGCGTCACTAAAAGGTGTAGGGCGGCCTCGCGAAGTGGCCGGCCTGCCCCGGGACTCCCATGTCGAAAGCAAAGTCACTTGGCAGAGAGGAGGTCGTCGTCGAGGACAGGGCGATCTCCTCCTGGCTGGCGTTCGCGGCACCGATCATCCTCCTTGTCGCGGGATACTTCGTGAAAAGCTCCTGGGGCGCGGTTACGGGGGCGGAACGTCCGATCATTGATGACTCGAAGGTTCTTAACTTCATTGTCGGCCTGGTCATCCTGGGCGCGAGCCTGTTCTTCTGCCTCTGCTCCGTGCTCTTACTGGTCGGGGCGCTGTGGAAGACGAGGATGAAATTTTACGAGCGCGGGGTCACGCTCCACGGCCACGGGGTTTCTGGGCCAAGGTCACAATTCCTGTACGGCGAAGTCGAGGGCGTCCGCATCACCGAAAAACACAACATGGTTTCCACCCCGCGCCGGAACAACCGCGACCTGCTCGAAATCGCCCTTGACGCGCTCGCGGGGACGAAGCCCGCACCGCGTCCCACAGTTTACGAGA
>DASPKR010000328.1:0-5758 GCA_035627975.1 Pyrinomonadaceae bacterium
GCGCGCTCGGCCGAATCGGCGGACGAGGGGATGAAGCGGGAGCGCGAGAACTGTTTGAAGTACCTCGGGAGCGACGGCTCCGAGATTCACTGGGACTTCATACGCGCCGTGCAGATGTCCGTGGCCGCGCTCTCAGTCATACAACTGCAAGACCTGCTGGGGCTCGGCTCAGACGCGCGCATGAACACGCCCGCCAGCCCCGAAGGCAACTGGGCATGGCGCTTCCGCGCAGGCGCCCTTACAGACGAACTGGCGAAACGCCTCCGCGGCATGACGGCCCTTTACGGCAGGCTGAACGATTAGGCGCGGCCAGCCCGCAAACATCGCCCTTGATTCGCGGGGCGCGCGTGTAAGATACTCCGGGCCGTTCGGCCTACGCCTCGCCGCGTCAAACCCGTCAGCCTTTCGAGAGTGGAGTTCGAGCGCATGAAAAGAACAGCCCTTGTAGTCTGCATACTCCTCGCGACGGCGCTCGTCGCAGCGGCGGGCCAGAGGCGCAGGCCGAGGATATCCGGCCCCGAGCGCACACAACCGGCGACCACCACTCAGCCGGCGACGATCCCGACGCCGGCGCAGCCGACGACGCCGAGCACGGGGACAACACAACCGGCCTCGGGCCAGCAGACCTACAAGCCGGCGATAGAGTTCCAGTCGTTCATGCAGCTCCGCTTCTACGAGAACCAGGGCAACTTCCTTGTCGAAGACCTGGAAGTCGTCTTCCCGCCCGCGGGGTCGCGCAAGGCGACCTTCGTCATCACGCGCGGGAACGGCGCGGCCGTGGCGAGCGTCCCGCTGCGCTTGGAGACGCCGCTCGCCACCTACACCATGTTCGGCATGTACAAGCCGGACGGCGTCCCCGGCAACGCCAACATCGGCGAGCCCGGCGACTACGTCCTGTCCGTCCAGATAGACGGCCGGCCCGTCACGACGCTCCCCTTCTCTATGAAGCGCGAGTCGAGCAACGACCCCTTCAACCCGAAGAACACCTTCGTGCGCGAGGGGCCGTGGCGCGACCTCGCGTACTTCTCCGACCGCACGGAGCAGCCCGGCTCGAACATCCAGTTCAACTGGTGGACGAGCCTGCGCGAGCTTCCCGCCGGCACACCGCAGAGGCCGCTCGTCACGCTCCACATACTCCACGGCGCGCAGGAGATAGCCGCCACGCGCAGCCCCGTCGTCGTCTCGCAGACCGACTGGCAGTTCTTCAATCAGGAGCTTGAGGTATTGGGCGCGAAGCCGGCGCGCTGGATGACGCTGGCAGATTTGACGAAGAAGGACGGCGAGTACACCGTCGTCGCTAAGGTCAACGGCAAGCCCTTCAAGACGTACCGCGCAGAGGTGCGAGGCGGCCAGTTGCAGCGCCACCCGCGCAACGCCCTCGGCTACGAGCCGCAGACGGACTTCATCTCGCCGCGCATGGTTGACACCTCCGCCGGCACGACCTCGCGCTACGTGATGCGCGACACCTACTGGGTCGTGAAGAAAAACTAGCGCGCCTCCGCTTGCGAGGGCGGCTAACGGCCGCCCTCCTCACCTTCCTCCCCGCCGCCCCGACTCTCCACGTCAGACGGCCCTTCGCCCTGCGCTTCGGTGTCGGGGACGGGTGTCGTGGCGTAGTCCAGCTGCCCGAGCATTTCGGGCGTGGGCGCGCTGTGGACGCCGTCGTCTTCCGTGACATGCTGACTGCACGCGCGGCAGAAGCCCGTCTCGTCTAGCGGCACGATGGTCCCCGCGCGCTCGCAATAGACAGACTCGGTGACGGGGCCGCCCGGCCCGGTCGTCGGCGCGGTCGAAGTCTCTTCGGGCGGCGGGGCCTCCGGCGTCTCCTCCTGGTCGCGGGCCGAGTCGGCGGGCAGGCGGAAGAGGGCGAGCGAGCGCGCCTCTGCGCGGTAGGTCGTGCCGCCGCGTATTAGCCGCCGTGTCTTGCGGCGGCCGTGGCCCTCGCGCGTGTCTATGACCTGCTCCCAGTTGACGCCGCGGCGGTGCGCCGGGGGGACGACGAAGGAGACGGCGCGGTGGTGCGCGTTTAGGATGATGAAGAGCGTGTCGCCCGTGATGCGCTCGCCCCGCTCGTCAACCTCGTCTATGGCGTCGCCGGCGAGGCGCACGCCGAGGCTCCTGAGCTGCGCGTTCTTCCAGTCGGCCTCGGTCATCTCCTCGCCGTCGGGCCGGAACCAGGACACGTCCTTTATCTCAGCCCCGCGCACGGGCCGGCCCTGGAAGAACTTGCGGCGGCGGAGCACCGGGTGGTGGTGGAATATGCGTATCACCTCGCGCGTGAACTCGAGGAGCTCGCGGCGCGCGTCGGTCAAATTCCAGTCGAGCCAGGAGACCTCGTTGTCCTGGCACCATGCGTTGTTGTTGCCGCTCTGCGTGCGCGCCGTCTCGTCGCCCGCGACGAGCATCGGCACGCCCTGCGAGAGCAGGAGGGTGGCGAGGAAGTTTCGCATCTGGCGGGCGCGAGAGGCGAGTATCTCGGGGTCGTCGGTCGGCCCCTCGACGCCGTGGTTCCAGCTAAGGTTGTCGTTGTGGCCGTCGCGGTTGCCCTCGCGGTTCTCCTCGTTGTGCTTCTCGTTGTAGCTGACCAAATCGGCGAGCGTGAAGCCGTCGTGCGCGGTGACGAAGTTGATGCTGGCGTAAGGCCGTCGGCCGCTTCGCTCGTAGAGGTCGCTGCTGCCCGTCAGGCGGAAGGCCATGTCGTCAACCTGGCCGGGGTCGCCGCGCCAGAACTTGCGGACGGAGTCGCGGTAGATGCCGTTCCACTCGGCCCAGAGCACGGGGAAGTTGCCGACTTGGTAGCCGCCTTCGCCTAAGTCCCACGGCTCGGCTATCAGCTTCACCTGCGAGAGCACGGGGTCTTGGTGGATGATGTCGAAGAAGGCGCCGAGGCGGTCAACCTCGTGCAGCTCCCGGGCGAGCGCGGAGGCGAGGTCGAAGCGGAAGCCGTCAACGTGCATCTCCAGAACCCAGTAGCGCAAAGAGTCCATGATGAGCTGGAGCGTGCGCGGGTGGGTCATGTTCAGGGTGTTGCCGCAGCCGGTGTAGTCCATGTAGTAGCGCGGCTGCCCTGGGACGAGGCGGTAGTATGCGGCGTTGTCTATGCCGCGGAAGCAGAGCGTGGGGCCGAGGTGGTTGCCCTCGCCCGTGTGGTTATAGACCACGTCGAGTATGACTTCGAGCCCGGCGCGGTGCAGCGTCTTCACCATCGTCTTGAACTCGGAGACTTGTTCGCCCGTCGCGCCGCTCGAAGAGTAGCGCACGTCGGGCGCGAAGAAGCCGATTGAGTTGTAGCCCCAGTAGTTCGTCAGCCCCCTGTCCTGTATGAACTTGTCGGAGACGAAGTGGTGAACCGGCATCAGCTCGACCGCGGTGACGCCGAGTTTGAGAAGATAGTCAACGACGGACGGGTGGGCGAGGCCGGCGTAGGTGCCGCGCAACTGTTCGGGGACTTCCGGGTGGAGCTTCGTGAAGCCCTTGACGTGAAGCTCGTAGATTATCGTCTTGTGCCAGGGCGTGCGGGGCGGCGCGTCGCCTCCCCAGCTAAACGCGGGGTCAACCACGACGCACTTCGGCACGTTCCGTGCGCTGTCGCGCTCGTCGAAGGAGAGGTCGCCGGCCTCGCTGCCTATCGTGTAGCCGAAGACGGCGTCGTCCCACGAGACGGTGCCGGCGATTGACTTGGCGTAGGGGTCTAAGAGCAGCTTGTTCGGGTTGAAGCGGTGGCCCGCGCGTGGCTCGTATGGGCCGTGGGCGCGGTAGCCGTAGAGCTGCCCCGGTCGAACCTCCGGCAAGTATGCGTGCCAGACCTGGTCGGTCTGTTCCGCGAGGCGCACGCGCTCTGCCTCCGCGCCTTCTGAGTCGAACAGGCAAAGCTCGACGGCGGACGCGTTCTCCGAGAAGAGCGCGAAGTTCACGCCCGCCCCGTCCCAGGTCGCCCCGAGCGGGTACGGCTGCCCCGGCCAGATTTTCATTCAATCTCCAGTGATTAAGGTTTCGCGTAGAGCGCCGCGCCCCACGCTTCCAGGCGAACGCCGCCGCCCGTCTCTCTGATTTGTCTGGGCGGCGCTTCGTGCTGCGGGGGGCCGCCGTACTCGGGCGCGCCGCTCCAAAGGATTAACTCCCAAGCGCCGCCGGGTGGCGGGACTTGCTGCGGCTCGGGCGAGAGGTTGCAGGAGAGCAGGGCGGGCGGGCCTTCGGCGTCGCCGCGCTCGACGGTGAGCCAGCGGCGGGCCTCGTCGAAGGAGACGCGCGTGCGCGCCTTGTCGCAGTTAGAGAGCGCGGCGTGCCGCCCGCGGGCGGCGAGCAGGTCGCGGTAAAAGCGCAGGACTTCGGAGTGCGGCGGCTTCTCAAGGAGCGACCAGTCGAGCTTCGAGCGCGCGAAGGTTATCTCGTCTTGCGGGTCTGCGAAGCCGCCGACGTTCGACTCCGTCTCCCCCTCGGCGCGCACGAAAGAGGCGTACTCCTCCTGGCGCCCCTCGCGCACGGCGCGGCCGAGCCCCTCGTCCGTGTGGCTCGTGAAGTACAGGAAGGGCGCGCGCTCAGACCACTCCTGTCCCATGAAGAGCAAAGGCACGTTGGGCGCGCCGCACAGGAGTATGGCCGCCGCGAGCTTCTGCTGTTCGAGGTTGAGGAGGCGCGACAGTCGGTCGCCCCAGTAGCCGTTCGCTATCTGGTCGTGGTTCTGCGCGCAGACCACGAACTGCTCGCCGGGCCGCTCCGACGAGTCGGTGCCGTGGCGGCGGCGGCGGAAAGCAGAGTGACGGCCGTCATAGACGAAGCCCGCGGAGATCGCCTTCGCCAAATCTTCGAGCCGGCCGAAGTCTGAGAAGTAGCCGCGCTCGGTTCTCGTGAGCAGCGCGTGGAGGGAGTGGTGGAAGTCGTCGCTCCATTGCGCGTCCAGGCCCCAGCCGCACGCCCGCGCCGGCGCGATGACGCGAACGTCGTTCAGGTCGCTCTCGGCGATGGTGTAGGCCCGGCGGCCCAGCTCGCGCGCTCGCGCGCTGAAGCGCGCGGCCAACTCGGCGAGGACGTGGACGGGGCCGGAGTCGAAGATGGTGTGGACGGCGTCGAGGCGCAGCGCATCCACGTGGTACTCGTCGAGCCAGTAGAGCGCGTTCGAGACGAAGTGGCGGCGCACGCCGTCCGAGCCCTCGCCGTCGAAGTTGAGAGCGTCGCCCCACGGCGACCTGTAGGTCTTGCTGAAGACGGGCATGTACTCGCCGAGGTAGTTGCCCTCGGGGCCGAGGTGGTTATAGACCACGTCGAGGACGAAGGCGAGCCCCTCGCGGTGGCAGGCGTCAATCAGCCTCTTCAGGCCCTCGGGGCCGCCGTAGGTTGACTGCGGCGCGTAGAGGTGCGCGCCGTCGTAGCCCCAGTTGCGCCCGCCGGGGAACTCTGCCACGGGCATCAGCTCGACGGCCGTCACGCCCAGCGCCTTCAGGTGCGCGAGCTTCGGGATGATAGCCTCGAAGGTGCCTTCCGGCGTGAACGTCCCCGTGTGCAGCTCGTAGATAACGTAGTCCTTGAGGGCGACGCCGCGCCAGCCTTCATCCGTCCACTTAAACTCCTCGGAGTCAACGACGCGCGAGGGGCCGTGGACGCCCGCGGGCTGGGAGCGCGAGACCGGGTCGGGCCGCTCGCGCTCGCCGTCGAGCAGGTAGAAGTAGCCCGCGCCCGCGCCCGCGCCCACGCCGGGGACGAAGGCTTCGAAGATGTCATCCTCCCCGCGCCCCATCGAGACGGTCTGCGGCGCGTCGCC
>DASPKR010000329.1:0-8191 GCA_035627975.1 Pyrinomonadaceae bacterium
GGCGGGGAGCTGGTTCAGCTTGATGAACCTGCTGCTGGCGGCGACTAACCTCCTGCCGCTGTACCAGCAGGACGGTTGGAAGTGCGGGATGGTAATGCTGCGAGCTTTGCTTGAGCGACGCAGCGCGCTCGTGGAGTGGACTTTCACGGTCGTGGGGGGCGCGGCGAGCCTCGCCGTGATGACTTTGCTGGCCTTGAAATATTTTTAGAGGGGATTAGCGGAACGACGCGGACGGCCGGGGCCGGCCCTGATGAGAGAGGCGCTGTCTCTCATCAGGGCCGGCCCCGGCCGTTTCGTTTCACGAGTCGCCCGCTGTTGCCGTCGGTTGAAGGCGGCGCGCTGGCGCCGTCAACCAGAGGCTACAAAACTTTAAGTCGCTCGGCCGGCGAAGTTTAAGTCGCGGCGTGCGACCCCGCGACTTTGAGAGTGCGGGCGGTGTTGTCAACCGGAGGCTACAAGGCCGCCGGGCGCAGAACACTCGAAACCGCGAGACTGGCGGGTTTTCGTCGGAGCCGAGCCGTGGCACGCGCCTTGTCATTGGCACGTGCGTCCGCGCAAAGCGTCGCCTGTGACGAGTGGCACCGTCGGGTGAGCGGCCTTTATGCGCGGGGAAGGAAGACGGATGAAGACTGTGGTCGCTAAAACGCTGGTGATGCTCGCAGGGGTCGTGCTGGTGCTTTCGCTCGTCGCCGCGGGGCTGCTCGTAGGGGCTCGCGCGGTCGAAGGCGTGGAGAGCACGGAAGCGAGGCTCCTGTTCGTTACGCTTGCGTTGGGCGGCGCTCTCTTCAGCGGCTCGAAGGGTTTCACGCGCGGCGGCATGGGCGAACGGGAGGGGCAAGAGCCGGGCGCCCGCGCTCACCGAGCGAGGGCCGACGGCCACGCCTTCCTGCGGATGCACGGCATTTAACCTTCGGCCTCCGGGCCGCCAACGCTCGACTCTCAAACACCCAATCTCAAAGGAGCAAAAGAAAGATGTTGAAGAAATTCTTCCGCGACGAAACCGGCCTGGAGCTTTCCGAGTACGCAGTGGCCGCGGCCCTCATCGCGCTGGCAGTCGTCATGGCCTTCGGCGGCCTCGGCACGGCCATCAAGGGCAAGATCGAAGAGCTGACCGGCTTCATAGACTAACCGGGAGGCGAACGTACACGCGCGGGAGGCGGCGCGCCGGGCCGACGCCCTTAAGGAGAAGGGAAGGGCGAAGACGGCAGGCGCGCCGCTACTCCTCGCGCAAAGCAGAAGGCCACCAAACCCCGAGCACCCCGCCGCCCGCGGCGGAGGGTGAGAAGCGAGGGCGTCAGAACATGCAAGTCCCCTTAATCCCAGTCGGGGCGCTGCTCGTACCCCTGGCACTGATAATCACCTACTACGACGTGCGCTACCGCCGCATCCCCAACGCGTTCGTGTTAGCGGCGCTGGCGAGCGGCCTCGCCATTAACTCGATCTACAACGGCTGGCAAGGGCTGCTCTCAAGCCTCGGCGGGCTCGCGCTCGCCTTCGGGCTGATGATGTTGCTCCACGTGTTCGGCGCGATGGGGGCCGGGGACGTGAAGCTGTTCGGCGCGATAGGGGCGGTCGTGGGCGCGCCGCTCGTCACGCAGACCTTCGTGGTCGTACTGCTGACGGGCGGCGCGCTCGCGCTCTACACGATTGTGCGCTCTCGCGCCTTCGCCGTGACGATGATGCGCGTGCTCCAGATATTCGTCGGCATGCTGCCGGGCTGGCAGATGCCGCGCTTCGCCGTGCCGGCCGACCGCCGGCACACGATACCTTACGGCGTTGCCATCACCTTCGGCAGCCTCATCTCGATTTACGTAGCGCGCGCCTGACGGCGGCGGCGCCGCGCAACACGGCTCACGCAGGTGGAACCCCTCGGGAGGGAGGAATAGCAATGAGGAACAAGCGTCTTCTCGTCGTGCTGGTCGGCGCGGCCGCGTTCGGGCTGGTGGCGGCCGTCTCGGTGAGCAAGTACCTTTCGAACGCGCAGGCCACGCCGCGCAACACGGCGGCGGTGGTCGTCGCGAAGGTGCCTGTGCCGCTCGGGACGAAGGTCGTCGCCGAGCAGCTCATGACGGTTCAGTACCCCTCGGACGCCCTGCCCGACGGGGTGTTCGACTCGGCCGAGAAGTTGGTGGGGCGCGTCACGGTCGTCAACGTCGCCGCGCGCGAGCCCGTCACCGACTTCAAGCTCGCGCCCGAGGGCTCGGTCGGCGGCCTCTCCGCCGTCATACCCGAGGGCTATCGCGCGATGACCGTCAAGGTTGACGACGTGATAGGCGTCTCCGGCTTCCTCATGCCGGGCGCGATGGTTGACGTGCTCACGGTCATTGACCCGCCGGACGAGACCGCCAAGCGCAACCCCGTATCGAAGATAGTCCTTCAGAACGTGAAGGTGCTCGCCTCGGGGCAGAACATAGACAAGCCGAAGGACGAGCGCGACGCCGACTCCGTCAAGGCCGTCACGCTCCAGGTGACGCCGGAGCAGGCCGAGAAGCTCGCGCTCGCCTCGACCGAGGGCAAGCTCCGCCTCGTCATGCGGAACACCATAGACCAGGGCGACGAGCAGACGCAGGGCGTCAACACGCGCTCGCTCCTGACGGGGCAGGATCACGCCGCGCCCGCGCCCGAGCCGGGCTCGCTCAAGAGCGAGCGGCCCGCCGCGCGCGTGGCCCCTGCGCCCGCGCCCGTCATGCACAGGCGGCCGCGCGCCTCGGCCGAGCAGCCGAAGCAGCCGGCGGCCGAATCAGCGCCGCCGCCCGCCCCCCGCCCGAAGGTCGAGATGATACAGGGCGGCAAGCGCAGCACGGTCGAGTTCCCGTAACGCAGGAAAGAGGAGAAAAGTCATGCGGAAAAGTTCTCTCGTCGCACGCTTCGCGGCCGCGCTGGGCGCGTCGCTCGTGATCGCGGCCGGCCCGGCGCAGGCCCGGCAGCAGAATTCGGTCGCGGCGTCGTTCGACTCGCGCTCGGCCGAAGCGGTGCAGATAAACGTGCTCGTCGGCCAGTCGCGCGTCATCAACTTCGACCGCGCCATCGGCCGGTTCTCCGTCTCCGACCCCGCGGTGGCCGAGGCCGTGCTCGTCGCGCCCGACCAGGTGCTCGTCAACGGCAAGGCGTTCGGGCAGGTCAACTTCATCGCGTGGGAGCAGAAGGGCTCGCAGTTCGTCGTTTTCGACGTGTTCGTGCGCGCCAACCTCTCGCTCATTGACTCGCAGATTCGCCTGCTCTTCCCCAAAGAGAACATAAGCCTCAGCCAGGCCAACGGCTCGGTCGTCATCTCCGGCCAGGTGCAGAACGTCAAGACCTCCGAGCAGGTCGAGGCTGTCGTCAAGGCCGCGGGCTTCGGCGTCGTCAACATGCTCGAGACGCCCGTGGCCGAGCGCGCGCAGGTGCAGCTACAGGTGCAGGTCGCCGAGGTGAGCCGAAGCCGCATGCGCGAGCTCGGCGGAACCTACGCATACGAGGCGCGGCCCGGCGTCGGCGGCGTAGTGGGCTCGGGCGGCGGCCCGTTCACGGTGGGAAAGATCGAGCACGGCAACATCTTCGGCAACACCATAGGGAGCGCCCTCAACCTATTCGTGATGGGCGGCAACACCTACAACTGGGTGAAGGCGCTCAAGACGCAGGGCGCCCTGCGCACTCTGGCCGAGCCGAACCTGATAGCGATGGACGGCCAGCAGGCGAGCTTCCTCGCGGGCGGCGAGTTCCCCGTCCCCGTGGTGCAGAACAACGGCGACCGCGCCACCGTCACCATCATCTTCAAGGAGTACGGCGTCCGCCTCAACTTCAAGCCGACCATCATTGACGAGGATCACATACGCCTCGAGCTCGAGCCCGAAGTCTCCTCGATTGACTTCGCCAACGGCGTTAAGTTCGACGGCTTCCTCGTCCCGGCGCTGCGCACGCGCCGCGCCAAGACGGGCGTCGAGCTGCGCGACGGCCAGTCGTTCGCGCTCGCGGGGTTGCTCGACAACAACGAGATGCGCTCCATCTCGAAGATACCCGTGCTGGGCGACATACCCGTCCTCGGCACGCTCTTTAACTCGAAGTCGTTCCAGAAGAACGAGACCGAGCTGATGTTCCTCGTTACCGCCAACGTGGTGAAGCCGGTCAACCGCGACGACCTGCCCGCCATGCGCGGCGTTGACGGCCTCAAGCAGGGCTCGCCGCTCGGCGTCGAGCCGAAGGGCGAAGGCATCGAGGGCGACCACGGCTTCTCGACCGGCTCCGGCGCGAGCACGGGCCAGTCGGCACCAGCGGCGACTCCCGCGAAGTCGAACGCAGGCGCGACGACAAAAGCTGTCGCGCGCCGCCTGCCCGACGTGACGAAGGCGACTGAGATGGCCGGCCTCTACCCGCAGGCCCTCGCCTTCGACGTGCCGCCCGCCGAGGCGCAGCCGGCCGTCAAGCCGGCGCCTTAAAGACGCGATAGCGTTCGGGCCTGCGTTCGTTCGAGAGCTTTCGAGAGGAGGGGAGCGATGGGCGAGTCGGAGAGATTAAGTGTCGGCGCGCGCGAGTCGGAGCGCGGCTCGGTGATGACGGTCAGCGCCTTCGGGATGCTCGCGTTTCTCCTCGCCGTCGGCCTGTGCGTTGACATAAGCCATTTCTACGTCGTCAGGGCCGAGCTTCAGAACGCGGCCGACGCCGCGGCGCTCGCAGGGGCGTCGGCCCTGAACTCCTCCCCCGGGGGCATCACCGAGGCGACGAAGCGCGCGGTGCTCACAATGAACTCATTCGAGTTCAACAACAAGGGCGTCGAGATAACGCCTGACAAGGTCAAGTTCGCAGTCAACTTCGGCGGCCCTTACGTGGGCGAGGAGGAGGCGAAGTCGCTTGCCGACAACATACGCTTCGTCCACGTCGAGATACCGGGCAAGAACGTCAGCGTCTATTTCGCAGCCAGCGCCATCGGCAGCGAAAAGGTCAAAATCTCGCAGGACGCAACCGCCGGCATGAGCATGCCGCCCAACGTCTTCTGCGACTGGATACCGCTCGCCGTCATTGACGACGACGCGAGCCCGATGGTGCCGGGCCGCACGTACACGATACGCGGCGGCCCGCACACGAGCGTCTCGCCGGGCAACCGGCAGATCCTCGCCGTCGGCGGCACGGGCGCCAGCGTCGTGCGCGAGAATCTCGCGCGCGGAATAAGGGAGTGCGCCGAGCCGGGCTCGGTCTATACGAAGGACACGAAGCCGGGCGTTGACGCAGGCCCCGTGCGCCAGGGCCTGAACACGCGCTTCGACGACTACTCCTCCGGCCTCGACGCGACCGAGCACCCGCCCGACAAGAACGTTAAAGAGAACATCACCTGGGAGGAGTACAGCAACGCCACGCCCGGCTCGGCCAACTGGCAGTCGCCTTCGCCGGGCCACCCCGGCGTGGCGATGCGCCGCGTCGTCATCATCCCGCTCATAAAGCTCAGCGAGTTCGACAACGGGCGCGACACCGTCCGCTTCTACAAGTTCGCCGCCTTCTTCCTTCGCCGCAAGGTCTCGGGCGGCTCGGGCGGCGATATCGTGGCCGAGTACATCGGCGAGCGCATAGTCTTCGGCAAGGGCGGCTACAAGCCGGGCGGCGGCCCCGTCAACCCGCAGCTCGCGATGCCGGTGCTCTACAAGTGAGGGGGGGCGGCGCGATGAAAGGCACGCTGAGACACCTGAACGCAGCCGCCCGCCGGCTCGCGCGACGCGAAGACGGCACACAGTTAGTCGAGCTGGCGATTGTGCTCCCCGTCATGCTCGTCATGTTCGGCGCCGTGGCCGAGTTCGGACGCTTCTTCTACACCTACCAGACGCTCGCGAAGGCCACGCGCGCGGGCGCGCGCTACCTTACGACCGAGCCGGCCGACGGCTCCTCGGACGCGAAGGCCGAGAACCTGGTCGTTTACGGCAACACGACGGGGACGGGCGATCCGGTGGTGAGCGGCCTCTCGGCCGGCAACGTCTCGGTCGAGCGCTCGGGCGGGCCTTCCTCGATGCCCGAGCGCGTCACGGTAAAAATCGTCGGCTACACCTACTCGCCGCTCTTCGACTTGGGGAAGCTCGTGGGCGTGAGCGGGCTTTCGCTGAACGTTGACGTGAGCCCGGCGACGACGATGCGCACGCTCGGCTCAACGGCGAGCTGAGGGGGGGGCTACTGGCGATGAGGCGCGGCTTCAAATTCCACAGAGACGAGCGCGGCTCCACCCTCGTTGAGTTCTCAATCGGCGCGCTCGTCTTTCTGACGGCGACCTTCGGCGTCCTGGAGTTCTCGCGCCTGCTCTGGGCGCACAACGCGCTCTCGGACGCGGCGCGCCGCGGCGCGCGCTACGCGATCAATCACGCCTCGGCCGACGAGGCGGCCGTCAGGAACGTGGTCGTCTATGGCAACCCGGAGGGCGCGGGCAACCCGACAGTCCACGCGCTTTCAACGTCGAACGTCGAGGTCGAGTACACGGCCTCGCCCGTTACGGGCGTCTTCGGCTACCCCGAGGGGACTGTGACGGTGAGCATCACGGGCTACAAGCACAAGTTCGTCGTCCCCGGCCTGACGAAGACGCTCTCGATGCCCGCATACACAACGACGCTCACGGCCGAGAACGCCGGCATGATACCGGCCGACATCACGCCGACGCCTACGCCCAGCCCGGCGCCGACGCCTAGTTCGACGCCCACGCCCAGCGCTACGCCTTCGCCCTCGCCCACACCTACGCCGAGGGCCTGTAACGCTGGCGAGAACCCGAGCGTGAAGGGCTGCGTCTGCCAGCCGCCGATGACGGTGAAGAGCAACGGCGAGTGCCAGTAAGGGGCGCAGCCGCCGGGGGGAGAGATGACACAGAAACTCACTTTCGTGATTTTGAGCAACGGGCTCGGCAGCTTCCGCGAGCTGCGCGGCGCGCTCTCGCAGCAGGAGGGCGCGCGCGTGCTCGCCGGGGGCGACGACGCCGAGCAGGTCATCGGCGAGATAGCGCGGCTGCGGCCCTCTGCCGCAATCATCGCGCTCGGCCCCTCGGCGGAAGCCGACCTCCGCCACGTCGAGCGCGTCGCGCGCGAATGCCCGCGGACGGCCGTCATCTGCGCCTCGGCCGACGCCTCGCCCGACCTTATCTTGCGCTCGATGCGCGCTGGCGCGCGCGAGTTCCTGCGCCTGCCCGTCCGCCCCGATGAGTTTCAGACCGTCTATGCGCGCGTCTCCGAGTTCTGCGCCGTGCAGCCCGAGGCGCCGAAGAAGCGCGGGCGCGTCGTCGCGGTCTTTTCGAGCAAGGGCGGGACGGGCACGACCTTCGTCGCCACGAACCTAGCCTCCGCCCTTGCCGCGCCGACCGTCCTTGTTGACCTCAACCTACAGGCAGGCGACCTCGGCCTCTTCCTCGGCGTCGAGCCGAAGTTCTCCATCGCCGACGTGGTCGAGCACCGCGAGCGCGTTGACGACTCGCTCCTTCGCACCTTCCTGACGCCGCACTCGGCGACGCTCTCTCTGCTCGCCGCGCCGCGCGAGGCCGACTCGGCCGACGACATAGAGCCCGAGCACGTCTTCCAGGTCATAGAGCTCCTGCGCGAGCGCTTCGACTACGTCGTCGTTGACCCGCAGCACACCTTCGACCCCATCACGCTCGCCGCGCTCGACCAGTCGGACGACATAGTGCTCCTGCTCACGCTCGACATACCGGCCATCAGGAGCGCGCAGCGGGCGCTCAAAATCTTCGACCGGCTCGGCTACCCGCGCCACAAGGTTCAGATAGTCGTCAACCGCTTCAGCAAGCAGATTGATTTAGACCTGCGGCAGGTCGAGCGCTACCTCGGCGAGCGCGTCATGGGCTACGTGCAGAGCGACTACCGCACGGCCGTAAACTCCATCAACCTCGGCCAGCCGCTCGTCGAGTCCGAGCCGGCGTCGAAGATTGCGACAGAGCTGCGCCAGATAGCCGCCAACTTCAGCGCCTCGGCACGCCCCGCGGAGCAGCCGGGCGCGCGCCGCGGCCGCCTCCTCGGCTCGCTATTCCGCCGCGACAAAGAGACGGCAGCCGAAAAGGCGGGCTAACTGACGGCCGTGGGTTAAACGGCCACTGACTAATGACTACTAAATCATCATGTCACTCCGCGAAAGACTAATCAGGGACACGGCGGCCGCGGGCGGCGCGGCGCTCTTCGGCCGCGCCTCCGAGGGCGAGCAGCAGCTCGACTTCACGGCGCAGCGCCTCGTCCCCCTTGCAGGC
>DASPKR010000330.1:0-6154 GCA_035627975.1 Pyrinomonadaceae bacterium
TTGACGCCGCCGATGCCGTTCACTCCGCTCGTCGCGTGCCCGCTGCCGAGCCTCACCAGGGCGACGTACCCGGCGGTCGAGCTGAAGCTCAGGCCGTCGGACATCTGCAACTGTGTGCTCAGACGCGCGCCCGCCGGGACGAGGCTGCCGTCCGGGTAGGCAGCCGTCGTCGTTATCCCGGTAACACTCTCGAAGGTAATCAGAACCTCGCCGGCGAGCGCGACAGTCTGAACAGTGACGAGAGCTGCGCACAGCACGATTGGGCAAAGCAGCACCAGATTGTTTCTGAGCCTGTTCATGACTTGTTCTCCTTTCACTGTTTGCCGCCCGCAGAACAGGCGTTGCCTCGCGCGTCTAACAACCCTAGGAGCATCGAGGGCGGCCCCTCGGACAGCGCTGGAGGGCGTGCGTCGAGACGAAGCGCGCTACCTGCCGGCCCATCCTCGCGCCCACCTCGTCGGCCGTGCGGAAGTGAATCCCCGAATAGACGCGCGCGTCAATGACCTCCTCAACGGCCTCGTCGAACGTGCTCCACTGGCGTGTCACGCCCGACAGTGTGACGACGAGCGGCACGCCCGGATCGTCGCCGAACAGCAGCGCGAGGATTGCGGCCATGGCGCCGCTGTTTGCCGCGTGCCCGGACGGATACTCGGGATGTCGGGGCGTCGGGTGAAGCGGCGACCAAGAGGCGTCGCCCGCCGTCAAGTCGTTGCCGTCGAGGTGGCCGTTCCTGATGGCGGCCTGGGGCCGCCAGAAGTTGTAGGCGTACTTGGCGTCCCAGCACGCGACGCTCGCGTCCGAGGCGGCCAGGTAGAAGAGCGCGAAGGCCCGTGCTTTCTCCGACAGGTCGAGGTCGCGCGTGGCGATGACCTGCCTCAGGACTGGGTTCCAGATCGCGGTCGGGGATGCCAGCCAGAACTGCGCGATCTGCGTCTGCTCGGTCGTTCGCACGGGGCTGCTCGACGCGCCGATGACTTGGATCTCGTTGTAATCCCTCGCGTACTGCTCGCTGTCGAGCGCCGGAGGCGCGTCGGGCCGGAACTGCGAGCCGCTCCGCAGCACGAACGGGGTCACATTCCCCCAGCCGGGCAGAAGGGCCTGCGCGGTGGGCGCGCTGGAGACCGGCGTCCAGACGCCGGGCGAGCCCGCCCCCGGGGCGGCGTAAGGGTATTGGGACTCGGCGAGGGCGGAATGATCGTTGGCGCGGGTCGCGAGGATGGCTTCGGCGGCCGAACGGCCGTACTCGACCCCGGGGTCGGTTGCCAACAGCCCGCGCGCGGCGAGCGAGTCCGCAAACAGGGTGTCGAGCTGCGCGACCTGAGTCGGCTGATTTGCGAAGAGGTCGCGCAGCGCGTGATGCGCCGCGGCAATCGCCGCCGCCTCGGGCGAGGCGTCCGCGGGCACCGGGCCGGGCGAAAGATAGGTCGCGTACTCGCCCGTGAGGCCGTTGACCGCGTCGTGGACGGACACCTGCACGATCGCCATCACGCGCGTCTGCTGGACGGGCGAGAGGCTCGACGCCGGTAATAAGGTGAGCCTGACTGCTTCTTGGTTCCACTCCGTGACCGCATCACTCAACTGCGCCGGCAGCGCCGCGTTCGGGTCACGCACAACCACGGCGGCCCTGCCCGCGGACAACTCCGGGCGAACCATTTCGCCCGCCCGGCACGCTTCGCCAACTGCCGAATGTGCAATGCCCCCCAAGAGAAGGGCACCAAGGCTGATTGCGATCACGAGCCCTCTGCTCAGCGTTCTAACTTTCATGTTTGATCCTCCTCTACTACGTTGGCGTGGGCGGCTTGTACGGCCGCGCCGTGGCGCGTGCCCACCGCCTACCGGGCGACCGTCTGGTTGTGGTTCCCGAGGTTGACACCGCCTGCTTTGACGTTCGATTTGATTTTCATCTCCCTGCCCCTTTCAGCGGTGTTATTGGTTCGGAGCGGCAGGTTCTCGCTGCCTTCACCCCTTTAGGCGCAAAACGCGGGCGAACCCTCTAACGCCCGTCGAAATATTTTTTCCGCGCCTGATGCCCCGCCCGCGGTGCTATAATCGCGCGCATCCCGACTGACCAAAGCCCCCGGCCCCGGACGCGAGAGTTGACACGTGCCGCCGTCGCTCCCAGCCCACCAGGTCACACGACTGCTCGTCCGCTGGCGCGAGGGCGACCAACGCGCGCTCGACGAACTGATGCCGCTGGTCTACGCGGAACTGCACCGCCTCGCCGCCCGCTACATGCGCGGCGAGCGCCCCGGGCACACGCTGCAAACCTCGGCGCTGGTGAACGAGGTCTACCTGCGTCTCGCCGGCCACGAAGACATTCAATGGCAGGATCGCGCACACTTCTTCGCCGTCGCGGCCCAGGCGATGCGCCGCATCCTCGTTGACCACGCGCGCCGCCGCGGCAACCAGAAGCGTGGCGGCGACGTGCACAAGGTTGCGCTTGACGAGGCGTTGATCGTCTCCGACGAGCGCGCCGCGGAGGTGGTCGCGCTCGACGACGCGCTCGCGCGCCTGGCCGAGGTTGCCCCGCGCAAAAGCCGGCTCGTCGAGCTTCGGTTCTTCGGCGGGCTGGGCATTGAGGAGGCGGCGGAGGTCTTGCAGGTCTCGCCCGGCACGGTGATGCGCGACTGGACGTTCGCCAAGGCGTGGCTGCGGAGGGAGATCACGGGCGGCGAGTAGAACCGATCCTGATTTTGCGCCGCGGCGGCGACTCTCGTGACACCTGAACGCTTACAACAGATCGAGGAGCTGTTCCACTCGGCGCTGGCGCTGGAGCCGCACGGGCGCGCCGACTTCCTCGCGCGGGCCTGTGAGGGCGACGAAGCCCTGCGGAGGGAGGTCGAGTCGCTGCTCAAATCTCACGATCAGGGAGAGAGTTTCATCGAGCAGTCGGCGGCGGATGTCGCCGCCGAGCTGCTCGCCGGCGGCCGGGCCAAGTTAGAGGCGGGGCGGCGGATCGCCCGCTACGAGATCAAGAGTCTGCTAGGCGAGGGCGGCATGGGCGAAGTCTATCTCGCCCGCGACACACACCTCGACCGACCCGTCGCGCTCAAGCTGCTCTCGGCGCACTTCATGGCGGACGAAGAGCACGTGCGCCGCTTCCAACGTGAGGCGCTGGCCGCTTCGGCGCTCAACCACCCGAACATCGTCACCGTCCATGAGGTCGGCGAATGGAACGGCAGGGACTTCCTCGTCACCGAGTATGTTGAGGGCGTCACCCTACGCACGCGCATGAGGGGCAGGCGGCTCTCGCCCGCCGCGGCCATAGACATCGCGCTGCAAGTCGCCGGCGCGCTCTCCGCCGCGCACGACGCCGGGATCGTGCACCGTGACATCAAGCCTGAGAACGTCGTGTTGAGGCCCGACGGCCTCGTCAAAGTCCTGGATTTCGGCATCGCCAAGTATGCCGGCCCGGCCCGCGGGCGAGACGCGAAGCACTCATGGGTCAAGACGGCGACGGGCGTCGTTATAGGGACGACGGCCTACATGTCGCCGGAGCAGGCCAGGGGGCAGGGGGTGGACGCGCGCACCGACGTATGGTCGCTGGGCGTGATCCTCTACGAGATGGTCACCCGCCGCCTCCCTTTCCCCGGCAAGACGCCGACCGACCGCGTGGCCGCCATCCTGGAGCGGGAGCCGGAGCCGCTCAGTCATCTGCGGCGCGGCGTCCCCGCCGAACTCGAACGAATTGTCGGCCGCGCGCTCGCCAAGGACCGGGACGAGCGCTACGCGCGGGCCGCCGACCTGGCTGAGGATTTACGCAAGCTCCGGGTGACGCTCGGTGCCGAGCCTCGCTTCCGTTTCGCCCTGCCCGCCCCGGCGCGCGGTCTTCTGTTCTCTCGCAAGCGCAGGGCAGTTGCGCTCGCGGCGCTCCTGCTTGTCACCACCGCCGCCCTCGTTGCCGGGCTCTCCCGCCTGCCCTTCCGCCAAACTCCGACACCAGCGCCGCAAACGGAAATTAAGTCGCTAGCGGTGCTGCCGCTGGAGAACCCCTCCGGCGACGCTTCACAGGACTACTTCGCCGACGGGGTGACCGAGGCGCTGATCACCGACCTGGCAAAGGTCGGCGCGCTGCGGGTGATTTCATGGCCGTCGGTGATGCAGTACAAGGGCGCGCGACGGGCCCTGCCGGAAATAGGCCGCGAGTTGAACGTGGATGCAGTGCTGACAGGTACGGTGGTGCGCTCGGGCGAGCGCGTGCGGATCGCCGGCCAGTTGATTCATGCGACAACGGGCCGAAAATTATGGGCCGGCAACTACGAGCGAGAACTGCGTGACGTGCTGTCGTTACAGAGAGAGGTGACGCGAGACGTGGTCGGCGAACTCAGGGTCAAACTTTCACAGCAAGAACAGGCCCAAGTCGGGGAGGCCCGGACGGTCAACCCGGAAGCTTACGATCACTATCTCCGCGGACGGTTTTATCTCAACCGCCAAACTAAAGGTGATAATGAAGCCGCCATCACGGCTCTGGAGCGCGCTGTGGCCGCAGACCCGACCTTCGCCGCGGCCCATGCGGAACTGGCCCAGGCATACGTATGGAAGCTGTTTTTCTTCGCCCCCGGAGAGGAGCAGTGGGCGGAGAAGGCTTTTGTGGCGGCAGAGAAAGCGCTCGCGTTAGACCCAGATTCAGGCGTCGCCCATCTGGCCCGTGGCCGCATCCTCTGGACGCCTGCCAACCGTTTCCCTCACGAGAAGGCAATTCGAGAATATCGCCGTTCGCTGACTTTGGACCCGACTCTGGATGAGGCGCGAAATCAGCTTGCAGTCATCTATTGTCATATCGGGGCTTTTGACGAGGCGCTCCAGGAATCGCGCGAAGCGGTCGCGATGAACCCCAACAATAACTTGGCAAACCTCCGAATCGGACAGGTTCTAAATTTCCAAGGGAAGTATGAACAGGCCCTGTCCGTTCTGCGCTCCATCCCTCTGGAAACCAATCCGCCGTTGGCCGGGCACCAGATCGCCTGGGCGCTCTTCAATCTCGGGAGGAAAGAGGAGGCGGCCGCTACGCTTGAGCAACTTTTAAGAGATTACCCGGAGGACACGGGCGGCGTGTTCACCAGCATGCAGGCGGTCCTGGCAGCTTCGGCCGGGCAAGAGCGCATGGCGGAGGATAAGATCAGGTCGGCCGTCGAAAAGGGAAAGGGCTTTGGTCACTTCCATCATACGGCCTATCACATCGCCTGTGCTTATGCGCTGATGGATAAACCTGAGCAGGCGATCAAGTGGTTGGAGGCGGCGGCTGAGGACGGGTTCCCGTGCTACCCGCTGTTTGAGCGGGATACCAACCTAGATAACCTCCGACAAGATGCCCGCTTCGTCACCTTCTTGACGAAGCTGAGGCAGCAGTGGGAGCATTACAGGACTATTTTATGATACTGGCGCGCGCCCTTCTCCCGCGTCGCGCGCAAAGCCTAATGCAAAATGAAGCCGCCCGGCTGTCGCTTTGGCAGCCCGGGCGGCTTCAAATTAGGCACAGGCCCTCTCTAAAAGTTCAGCTTGAGGCCGAACTGGAACTGCCGGGGGTCGGAGGCGGCCGTTGCGCGGCTGCGGTAGCGGCCGTTGCCGGCCCGCTCGTTGACGAGATTCACGTCCTCGAAGCGGGGGCTGGCGGCCGCCTGGTTGAAGCGGTTGAAGAGGTTGAAGCCCTCGGCGATGACTTCGAGGCGCAGGCGCTCGCCCATGCGTATGTTGCGCGCGACCCGGAGGTCGAGCGAGGCGTAGGACTCGGTCAGGCCCATGTTGCGGCCTAAGCTGCCGGACTGGAACGGGCCGGGGACGAAGAGCGTGCCGTCGGCGGCGACCGACGGGCGGTCGGTCGAGGTCGAGAGGTCGTTGTTCGTGTCTTGCCCCGTAAGGATGTTGAAGGGGCGGCCCGAGGAGACTTCGAATATCGGGGCCACTATGAAGTCGGAGAGGAAGCTGCGCCAGCCGCCGGCGCCGCGCCAGCCGCCCGGCGCCGCCACGACGCCGCTGAAGACGAAGCGGTGGCGCTGGTCGAAGAGCGAGTCGGCGCGCTCGAGGTCGAGGCGCGTCACGTCCTGCGGCAGCAGGAGAGTCTGCAAGTCCGACGAGTCGTCAATAGCGTGCGACCAGGTGTAGGAGGCCAGGAACTGGAAGTTGTTGGCGAAGCGGCGGCGCAGCTCGAAGTTGC
>DASPKR010000331.1:0-8354 GCA_035627975.1 Pyrinomonadaceae bacterium
TAGCTGGTTGAGGCTCGCCTGAAGCTGGAAGCCGGAGGACTGAATCTTTTCGCAGAAGCGGCGCTGCGCGCCGTCCAGGTCTTCCTGGTCTAGCAGGATTTCGGCGAAGCCGAGTATGGAGGTGAGCGGCGTGCGCAGCTCATGCGACATGCGTTGTAGGAAGAGCGAGCGGTAGCGGCCTATGCGCTGAAGCTCTAGGTTCGCCTCTTCGAGCTCGCGCGTGCGGCGCTTCAGCTCGCCAACGAGGCTCTCGATTCTACGGTGCTGGTCGGCCATCGCTTCGCCGCGGCGCGCGTTGCCGATACCTATGACGATGGCCGGGCCGATGCGGCGCGCCCCGCCGAGCGCCGCCCGAAGCCGCGCGGGGTCGGCCGACGCGACGACCAGCGCGCCGGCGAGCCCGCCCTGCGCACGTATCGGGATCGCCGCCCCGGCCTTCAGGCTCGCGCGCGCGAACAGCCCCCCGAGGCCCTGCGGGGCGTCGTCGTCAGCGTCGTCCGCCCAGAACTGGAACTCCTCGCCCGTGCGCTCGACCTCGGCGGCCAGACGCTGCGCGGCGCTGTGCGTGCTGTCGGTGTCCAGGTGGCGGTGGTTGAAGTCCGCGCACATGCGGAGGCGCCCGTCGTCGTCGCGCAGGAAGGTCGAGACGCAGCACAAGTCCCAGTGGCGCAGGAGGATGTTAGTGAAGGCTTCGCAGATGTCGCGCTCGTCGCGCGCTTGGCCCATGCTGAACGCCTGCTCGTAGAGGAGGCCGACGATCTCCGCGCTCATCGCCTGTAGGTCGCTCGACGGAGGCTCTGCGGCGGCCGGCGCCGAGGCTTCCGGGGCTTCGGCTGGCGCGGCGGCCGAGGCCGGCTCCCGCCCGTTCCGCACCGCCTCCGGCGCGCCCGCGGCTGTCATTGCACGTTCGCCCATTAAGATAAACCGAGCGCCCCCGGCCCCTCCAAATCTAGCTCGGGGACGAGGGCTCATGCTTGCAAAAATGTGCCCGTTTTCTTTGTCGCGAAATATAAATTGCCCCCCGTCTGGGTGTCAAACGAGAGGTCGTCAGAATGCGAGAGACGGAAGTCAGGACGTGCCTGTTGCCGCAGCTCTATTCTGACTCCTGATTCCCGCATTCTGTCTTCCCGCTTCTTTCTTCCGGCCCGCATTTGTTATTCTTCCAAAGGGGGCGAAAAGGGACAGCCCCCCACTTCCCTCATGAACGGCCAGTTGAGCGACCACCCTTTAGCCGGGCTCATACACGAAATCTCTGAGGCGCAGCTCTCCGGCGCGCTGCGCCTCGCGCACGAGCGCGTGAAGGCCGTCATTTACTTCGAGGGCGGCGAGCTAGTCGCCGCGCTCACGAACATCCGCGCTTACAGGCTCGTCGAGGTCGTGCGGCGCGCGGGCGCCGTCGCCGAGGAGCGGCTCGCCGGAGTGGTCAGGGAAGGGATGACGGACGAGCAGGCAGGCATAGCGCTCGTGCGCTCGGGCGCGCTCTCGCCCAAAGAGTTGAAGAAGCACCAGGACAGGCAGGCCGAGGAAGTCCTGCGCTCGCTGCTGCGCTGGGAGGGGGGCGAGTGGGAGTTCGCCCCGCGCGTGAGAATCGCTGGCGAGTACCGCTCGCGCGTGAGCGCGGCGCCGCTGCTCGCCGAGTCGGCGCGCTCACTTCCGGCCGAGCGTCTGCGCGCGCTGATGTCGCCTGAGTCGGAATCGGTCTCGCCCGCGCCCGACCTGCCCGCGCGCATGGAGGCGGGCCTTCAGCTCCTCCCGACCGAAGCGTTCGTGCTCACGCGCGTGCAGGGGCCGATGAGTTTGGCCGAGCTGCTCGCCGTGAGCGGCCAGCCAGAAGACGAGACGCTGCGCTCCGTCTATGTGCTCGCGCTCGGCGGGCTGCTGCGGCGTGAGGGCCAGGCGCGCGCGTTCTCGCCTGAAGCTCTCGCCCGCGCGCAGTCACAGAGCCAGGCGCCCGCGGCGGCCGCGCCGCCGCAGCGGCAGAAGGCCGCAGCCGAGCCCGCGCCCGAGGCGGCGCCCGCCAAGGAAGAGACGCCGCAGGAGGCAGCCACGGCTCCGCAACAGCAGGCGGAGCCCGAGCCTAAACCGCAGCCGGGAGCCGAGCAAGACCCGCAAGCCGGCATGGAGGAGCTTTTCGAGCGGTCGCGCGCGGCGACTCATTATGAGGTGCTCGGCGTCACGCGCTCGGCCAAGCCGGACGAACTGAAGCGCGCCTACTACTCGCTCGCCAGACGACTCCACCCCGACCGCTTCCGGCGCTTCGCCGACGACGCCATGCGGCTACAGGTTGACCTCGCCTTCGCCAAGATCGCGCAGGCCTACGAGGTCTTGAGCGACTCGAAGCTGCGCGCCTCCTACGACCTGAAGCTACAGTCGGCGCAGAGGAGTGCGGCGGCGCGCTCGGCGCCCAAAGACATGCCGCGCATGAAGGAAGAGCGCGGGGGCCAGGCCGGCACGGGGCGCGACGCGGCGGGGGCTCCCGCGTCGCCCGCGCTCTCGCAGGAGTCGGCCGCGCTCTACCGCGCCGAGGAGAAGTTCCAGCAGGGCGTCGCCGCGCTACAGCAGGGCCACGAGCAGCTCGCGCTCAAATATTTGGGCGAGGCCGCGCTGCTCGCGCCCAAGCAGGCCCGCTATCGCGCGCACTACGGGAGGGCGCTTGCGCGCGAGAAGCAGACGCGCCGCCAGGCCGAGGCGGAGCTTCAGGCCGCCGTCTCGCTCGACGAGAGGAACGCCGCCTACCGCGTCATGCTCGCGGAGCTTTACGCGGCCATCGGCCTGCGGCGCAGGGCCGAGTCCGAGTTGGAGCGCGCCCTCAAGCTCGACCCGCAGCACGCGGGCGCCCGCCGGCTCCTCTCGGAGCTTCGCCGCGCGGGCTGACGAGAAGTTCCGGCTCTCGAGTTCAGGGTGTTGGCGGGAAAACCGCTCTGCCGGCTTGGAACTTGGAACCCGGAACCTTAAACTCTCTACTCTTATGCCGATAGTGTTTGCCGAGAGCGACCGCGTCGCGGGCGAGGCATTCATGCGCTTGGCCGCGGCAGCCGACGACTTCGAGGGCTACGAGCACCCGCACGCCCCGCGCGTGGCCGCGATAGCCGACGCTTTGGCCTCGCGGCTGGGGCTGTCGCGCGCCGACCGCACGGCCGTCGCCTTCGCCGCGCTGCTGCACGACGTGGGCGAGATGGCGATGAACCGCGACTACATCAAGCGCGCGGGACCGCTCACCGAGGCCGAGCGCCTAGACCTCGCGCGCCACCCCGTCATCGGCGAGCAGGAGGCCGCGCGCTCAGGAGCCGACCGCGCCGCCCAGCTCTTCGTGCGCTGGCACCACGAGTGGTGGAACGGGGCCGGCTACCCGGACGCGCTCCGCGGCGAGCAGGTGCCGCTCGGCGCGCGCATACTCCGCGTCGCCGACGCCTACGCCGCGCTCACCGACGCGCGCCCCTTCCGCCCCGCCGGCACGGAGGCCGAGGCGCGTAAGCACCTCACGCTCTGGGCAGGGCTGGAGTTCGACCCCGAGATAGTCCGCGCCTTCCTCGCGCTCGAAGGGCTTCCCGAGCTGCGCTCGCACGCGCGCGCCGAGCGCCAGCGGGAGGAGACTGAGGAGCTGGGGCAAGAAGTGACTGACGACGACTCGGCGCGCGCCGAGGTCGTCCACGCGGGCGAGCCGGCGGGCGAGAACCCCTGGAAGATTTAGACCGATGACGCTCCGACACTTTTCGGGCCGCGTGCCGGAAGGCTGGCTCGCCTTCGAGCTGAGCATCCTGCGCCGCTTGCAGTTCCGCTCGGTCGCTAACCCCTTCGCGGGCGAGGCCATGCTCGACGCCTACCTGAAGCGCTGGGGGGCGCGCGTAGCCTCGAACGACCCCGCGCGCTGGGCGTCGGTGCGCGCGCAGGCGCGCGTCGAGAACTCGGCCGAGCGCCTGACCGAAGAGGACGTGGGCGAGCTGCTCGAAGAGGCTTACGTCCCGCGCCACCGGCTCGACAACACGGCGCTCGCGCGCTGGTTCGGCGAGACGGACGCATGGTGGTTCGACAACGTGCGCGCCGCCGCCGAGAAGCTCGGCTCGCCCGTGAAGCGCGCGCTCGCCTTAAACCTCGGCATGATGGTCGGCGACTACGCGCTCTCCTTCGACCCTGCGACGCGCGAGCTTCGCCAGCCGCTCTCGCGCGTCTTCCGGCGGCTGTGGGACGCCGAAGCCCGCCCCTTCGACAACCGCCACCGCAACACCAGCTCGAACAAGGACGCGCGCGACTTCCTGTCGCGCGAGCAGGCGGAGCTTTTGTTCCTGCGGCTCCCGAGGCCGGCGCGCAGGCCCGCGCGGCAGTCGGCGTGGGCGTGGCGCGAGGAGTGGGTGCGCGGCGGCGACGACTTCTGGGGCGAGTTCGAGGCGTCGCGCGAAGGGCGCCTCGGCGCGAGGGCCGAGACGCGCCGGCAGTACCTGCGCCACCTCGAAGACCTGCTCGACGCCGCCCGCCACGTCCCCGCGTGGGCCGTCGCGCACGTCGAGAACGGCTTCCTCCCCACCGAGGAGTTGGTCGAGTCAATCCGCCGCCTCCGTCGCGTCGGCACCATCTACACCAAAGACTTCTCAGAACTGACCGGCGCACGCGCCGTCATCGTCACGGCTTAGAATCGGCGGCAGGGGAGCTAACAAACAGAAGGCCCGGAGTTTGCGCTCCGGGCCTTCGTGATTCGGTCGCGCGGTTCGTCTTACCTCGCAGCCCGCGCCCTGTCGCTCGTCACCGCTTTAAGAATGACAAGCGTCTGATCGTCGTCGCGCTCGGCGGCGCCCGACCACCTGTCAACCTCGTCGAATATGGTGCGCCGTATGTTCTCGACCGTGTCGCGGCGGTGGCGCGCGGCGAGCTGGCGCACGCGCTCCTCGCCGAACTCCTCGCCCGAGGGGCCGAGCGCCTCGCTGATGCCGTCGGAGAAGATGACGAGCACGTCGCCTTCGGAGAGCTCGACCTGCCCCTCCTCGTACTTCACCCAGTCGAATGCGCCGACCACGGTGCCGCCCGTCGTGAGATGCTCGACGCGCCCGCCCGCGCGCACAAGCAGCGGGGCGTTGTGGCCCGCGTTCGTGTAGCGGAGCATGCGCGAGCGGTCGTCGTAGAGCGCGAGGAAGAGAGTGGCGAAGCGGTTGAGGTCTGTGCTGCGGCAGAGTTGGTCGTTGATGTTGGCGGCCATCAGGGCGACGGGGTTTTCGCCCGCCTGCGTCGGCGCGGCCTGCCCGTCGCCGCCGCGCGGCGCGACGCCAGCCGCGGCCAGCCGCATCCCCGCCACCTTCTCCCTCTCGCCCGCGAGCGCCGCCTGCGCGCGCAGCGCCGCCTGAAGGTTCGACATGACGAGCGAGGCCGAGATTCCCTTCCCCGCCACGTCGCCGAGCGCGAAGGCTACGAGCCCCGGCGCGACCTCTATGTAGTCGTAGTAGTCGCCCGCGACGCCGCGCGCGGCGCGGCACTCGCCCGTCACCTCCGCAGTCTTCAAGGCGGGGACGCTCCGCGGGAAGAGCTGCGCCTGCACCTCGGCGGCGATCTCTATCTCGCGCTCGAGACGCTCGCGCTCGACGCGCTCTTTCAGGAGCGACTCGATGTCGGCCGACATGTCGTTGAAGGCTTGGGCCAGCTCGCCCAACTGGTCGCGCGAGCGGGTGCGTATGCGGTGGGAGAAGTCGCCGGCCGTGATGAACTCCGTCGCGCGGTATAGCTTGTGGACTGTGCCGGTGACGGCCCTCGTCATCCACGCGGCGGAGAAGAGCGCGAGCAACTCGAGGACGAGGAACAGGACGGCGATGCTGTAGAGCAGCCGCCAGATGGTCTGCCCCGTTACGGCGTCGCTCCAGAACTGCCGCCCGCCCGCGGCCCAGGACCAGTCAACCATGAAGGAGAGCTGTGGCGAGCCGTCGCCGGTCGTCCAGTCCGTCGCGTCGAGGAAGACGGGGTAGGGGAAGCTGAGCGTAGAGAGCGAGAACGAAGGTATCGGCTCGCCGAACTGGTCTATGCCGAAGTCAACCTCGCGAGTCTCGCCGTCCTGCTCTAACGTGAACGCGCTGTCGGAGCCGCGGCCCGCCTCCTGCCCGGAGATTTTTATGTCAACGTCGCCGCCCTCGCCCCCCTCCTCGCCGCGCACGCCGAGGAAGAAGGGGCGGACGTGCACGCCCGTGCTCTCGCGGTACTGCTCGACGAGAGCGCGGCTGACGGGCACTGTGACGAGCACCGCGACCGAGCGGCCGCCTGAAGAGCGGCGCACGAGCGCGCGCACCGAAGGCGTGCCGAAGGCGCTGCGCGAGCCCCGGGGCGGCGGCAGGTACGAGAGGCCAGACCATTCCTCCCGCTTCGCGAGCCACGCGGGCAGGGGCTCGCCGGCCTCGCCCGTGTCGAAGCCGACGCCGCGCGTCGCCGCGTCGGCCGGCGCCGAGGCGTAATCGGGCGGCCTGTCTTCGCCGAGGCTCGGAGCGGCGGGGCCTGCCTCGCCGCGCCAGACGGCGACGCGCGCGCCCGGCGTCGCAGACCTCAGAAGCCCGGCCCTCTCTTCGAGCCACGCGCGCGCCGCCCGCTCGTCGCCGCCCGCCGGCGGCGCCAGCAGCGCGTCGGCCAGAGCGCGCGCCGAGCCGAGAGCCTGCCGCTCCGTCGCGCTCAGCTGCACGGTCACGACGCGCGCCATCGCCTGCGCGGAGCCGCCGAGCGCCACCATCAGCCCGAGCACGAGCAGGAGCACGACTGGCGTCAAGCCCACAAACAGATAGGTGATGACCAGCCGCCGGCGCACTCGCCACAGCAGCGCCCGCTTGAGGCGCACGAGGAATTTCAGGCCGTAGTAGGTGAGCGTGGCCGAGACGGCGAGGAGGGTGACGAGCCCGAGCAGCCCGAGCGGCGTCTCGTGGTAGGCGCGCGTCCCCGCGAGCAGCAGGCGCAGCAGGAAGAGCACGGCCGCCGCCGCCGCCACGCGAGGCATCACGCCCCGCAGCCACACGCGCACGCGCCCCAGCCACCCCGCAATCTTCTCGCCCAAGCCCCGCAAACTCTTCCGGCTCATCCGACTCTCCCCGTCGCCCGAGTAATCACCTGCTCAAACAAGTCCCTAGCATATTACGGGCCGTCCCCGTTCTTAAGGACGAAGACGGTGCGAACGGCGCCGTCCGTGATCCCTATCATGTCCGCGTCGCCGTCGCCGTCAACGTCCGCGGCCGCCGCGGCGTGCGGGGTGCGGTCGAGCGTGTGCGAGCGGTGCGGCCACATGACCCAGAGCGTCGGCGGGCGCCCGTATGATTGGTCGTTGTCGAAGACGGCGAGGTTCTGTCGGCCGTCACCATCAAAATCGGCTGTGACCCCCATCACGCCCCAGACGCCGTAGCTGCCCGGCCCGCCGAAAATCCCGAGGCCGTCGTTGCCATTCACGGCGCCGTCGTACCTTCCGCCCGCTCCCACCTGTATCAGGTCAACGTCGCGGTCGCCGTCCACGTCGGCGCACATGAAGTCGAGATGGGAGTTGCCTATCTGGTAGGACGGCTCCTCCTGGCGGAAGAGCCCCGCGCCGTTGTTCCTCAAGATGGCGGCCCGGCTCATGCCCGCGCCGCTCGCCCCGCTCGCTAGGTCTACGTCGCCGTCCTCGTCGAAGTCGGCGGCCGCGAGCACGGCGTTGAACTCCGGCACCTCGTAGGCGAAGGGGCTGAACTGCACTACGAAGGCGCCCGTCCCGTCGTTCCCGAGCACGGAGACCCAGCGCGTGCTGACCGAGGCCACGTCCAGGTCGCCGTCCGCGTCGAAATCGGCCACGACGACGGACGACGGGCCGTTGCCCGCCTGCACCGGGTAGAAGGCCGGCTCGCCGAAGGTGCCGTCGCCCGTGTTCTTGATGACGACGACGGTGCCGCCTGCGCCGACGGCCAGGTCAACGTCGCCGTCGTTGTCGAGGTCGGCGGCCTTCGTTGACCTTCGGTAGGGGTTGTCGTTCGGCGCCGCGTAGTCGCCGTGCTTCCGGAACGAGCCGGCGCCGTCGTTCTTCCAGACGTTGACGCCGCCGGGCTGCACGGTCGCCAAGTCTATGTCGCCGTCGCCGTCGAAGTCCGCGGGGGCTACGGCGTAACCAAACCCCTCCCACTCGGCCGTCCGCTCGAAATGCGCGCCCGACGGCAGGGTCTTAACGCTGAACTCCCAAACGAAGCCGCGCAGGTGCTGGCCCGCCGCCGTTGCCGCGCCGCGCGTTATGACGGCCGAGACCAGTTCGCCGTAGGCGAAGGGCTCGGCCGGCGTGAAGGTGGCCTTGCGCGTCGAGGGGTCGTAGGCGACGGAGCCCGCGCGCAGGCCCGTCTGCGCGCCCCAGACGCGGAACGTCGTCTCGTTCACGGTCGCCG
>DASPKR010000332.1:0-5392 GCA_035627975.1 Pyrinomonadaceae bacterium
CCTCCCCGACCCACGTAAAGCTCGCGTCGCTCCCCGACACGGCCCGGCACTCTTCCAGGAACTCGCCCATCGTCAGCTTGCGCTCAGGCCCGGTCGCATTGAAAACACCCGTGCGCCGCTCCTCAGCCACTCGCACTATCCAGTCCGAGAGGTCGCGGGCGTCAATGAACTGAACCTGCTTGCCGGGGCGGCCGGGCGCGAGAACTTCGCCGCCGCGGGCGACGCGCGCCGTCCAGTAGGAGAAGCGAACGGTCGGGTCGTGCGGGCCGACGATGAGGCCGGGGCGGATGACGAGCGTGCGACCCGGCATGGAGCGCTCGGCAGCGCGCTCCGACAGGGCCTTGAGCGGGCCGTAGGTCTCGCCCGTTATCTCCTCGACCGTCTCGTCCGGCATGGTCGCCGTGGGCGAATCTTCGTCCACGGGCCGGCTGAAGTCTCCGTAAACAGAGATTGACGAGACGAAGACGTAGAGCCCGACCGAGCCTGCGAGCAACTCGGCAGACGCGCCGACGACGCGCGGCACGTAGCCGCTCGTGTCCACGGCCGCGTCCCACTCGCGACCGCGCAGGGAGTCTAGCCCGCCGTCGCGGTCGCCGCGCAGCCACTCGACTTGCGGGAAAGGCCCGGGGTCGTGCCGCCCGCGGTTGAATATCGTCACGCGCGCCCCTCGCCCGAGCGCCGCGTCAACGAGGTGGCGACCCAGAAACTTCGTCCCGCCGAGAATCAACAGCCTCACGTGCACCTCAGAGCGTGCGGGTGACCTTCGCGAGCGAGCGAGGGGCGTCCGGGTCGAGCCCCTTCGCGTCGGCGAGCAGAGCGGCGAAGAGTTGCGCGGGGATTATGTAGGGGATGACGGCCAGCAATTCGTTTATCTCGGCGGGTAGGCGGAGGGAGCGCGTTGACAGCGCCGCCGCCTCCTCGTCCGCGGTGATCGAGAGCGTGTCGGCGCGAAGCTCGCGCAGGCGGCCGAGCAGCTCGCGCACGCCGGGCAGCGTGGGGCCGGGCGGGGCGAAGACGAAGATGGGGAAGTGACGCTCGACAATCGCCAGCGGGCCGTGCAGGAAGTCGGCCGACGAGAAGCGCTCGGCGACGACGTAGCATGTCTCCATCAGCTTCAAGGCCATCTCGAAGGCGTTCGCATAGACGAGCCCGCGGCCGACGACGACGCAGTTCTCCATGAAGACGTAGCGCTCGACCGTGCTCTCGACGGCCGCGCGGAGCTCGAGCGCGCGCGCGGCGAACTCCGGCACGGCCTCGTAGCCGAGCGGCTCGCCGCCGTCGGCGAGCGCCTCGGCCAACATGTAGAAGTGCATGAGCTGGCCCGTGTAGGTCTTGGTAGCCGCCACGGAGCGCTCGCGCCCGCCGTGCATCAGCAGGGTCTCTTCCACGACGCCCGTCATCGAAGACTCGGCCTCGTTCGTGATGCCGACCGTGTAGGCGCCGCACTCGCGCGCGTTTGCGAGCACGAGGTTGATGTCCTCGCCCTCGCCGGACTGCGAGACGCCCACGACTAGAGCGCGGGAGAGCTTGAGGCGCACGCCGTAGAGCGTGTGGACGGAAGGCGCGGCGAGAGAGACGGGGATGCCTGTGCGAATCTCCAGGAGGTATCGGCCGAAGAGCGCGGCGTTGTCGGACGAGCCGCGCGCGACGAGCACGATCTGGTCAATGTCGCGCGCGCGCAGGAAGCGACCCAGCCGCTCGACCTTCGCGCGCTCCTCCGCGACGGTTCGCGCCAGCGCCTCCGGCTGCTGCGCTATCTCCTCAAGCATCAGTGACACTGGTTCGGCTCGCCTCCGTCAACCTTCGGTCGTATCTTGCGCGGGCGCGTTGACACCCCTCTGCCGTCATGCTAATTGTCGGCGCAAGTGCTCGCGCGCCCATTATCCACGAAGGCGACTGCCGTTTAAATGCAAATCACGCAAAAGGGCTCCCGGCCCCGGCGGGGGAGAGTCGCGGCGGCGCTCCTGCTGCTGCTCGCCGCGCCGCTCCTGCTCGCGGCGCCCGCCGCCCGCGCCCAGGCGGCGACGCCGCGCGTGCAGGTCATCCCGCGGCCGAAGCAGTTGGGGACTACAGAAGAGACCTTCAAGCTCACGCGCCGCGCCCGCGTCGTACTCGCCGACAAAAATTCAGGCGAAGACCGCTTCGCCGCACAGGACTTCCTCGACGACCTACGCGAGACGGCTGGCCTTACGCTCAAACTAACGACGAGCCGCGGCGCCCCTCAAATCCTCGTCGGGCCGCTCTCGAACGAGCGCGTGCGCGAGGCGCTCGGCCGCGCCGGCCTCGTCGAGCCGCCCGGCTTCGCCGACGAAGGCTACATGCTGAGCGTCTCCGCCTCGGAGGTCGTCGTCGGAGGCAAGACCGCCGCGGGGACGTTCTACGGCCTTCAGACCCTGAAGCAGCTCGTGCGCGGCGAGGGCGAGTCGGCCTACGCGCAAGGGGTGAGGATTACCGACTGGCCCACGATGCGTTGGCGCGCAGTTTCCGACGACATAAGCCGCGGCCCCGTCCCCACGGTCGAGTACGTCAAGCGGCAGTTGCGCACCTTCGCCTCCTTCAAGCTCAACATGCACAGCTTCTACATGGAGCACGTCTTCGGCTCCTCTTCGCACCCGCTCATCGCGCCCGAGGGCGGGGCGCTAAGGGCCGAGGAGATTCGGGAGCTTGTTGAGTACGCCCGCCGCTACCACGTCGAGCTCGTCCCCGAGCAGCAGACCTTCGGCCACCTACACAAGGCGCTCAAGTTCGAGAAGTATAACGAGCTCGCCGAAGTGCCTTACGGCGACATGCTCTCGCCGCAGGCCGAGGGCAGCTACAAGCTCATCGCAGACTGGTACGAGGAGATCGCCGCACTCTTCCCCGGCAGGTTCTTCCACGTCGGCGCCGACGAGACGTTCGAGCTCGGCCAGGGCCGAAGCCGCGAGGCCGTGCGCGAGCGGGGCGTCGGCGCCGTCTATTTCGAGCACCTGCGGCGCGTCCGCGAGATTCTAAAGCCGCACGGCCGCCGTCTCATGTTCTGGGGCGACATCGCGCTCAGCCACCCGGAGCTTGTCCCTAGCGTCCCGCGCGACATGATAGCGATGAACTGGGACTACTCGCCGCGGCCGAGCTACGAGGCGCGCATCAATATCTTCAAGAACGCGGGCCTCGAACAGTTCGTCTGCCCCGCCGTGCACGGCTGGAGCCAGATATTCCCGAACACCGAGGTCGCCTCGGTCAACATCGTGAACTTCGCACGCGACGGCCAGCGCGCGGGCGTGCTCGGATTGATGAACACTCAGTGGGACGACGACGGCGAGACTCTCTTCGAGATGTCCTGGCACGGGATAGCGCTCGGGGCGGCGGCCTCCTGGCAGGACGCCCCCGTGGACGTTTCGGAGTTCGACCGCGACTTCGACTGGGCCTTCTTCCGCCACGACGGCGAGCAGTTGACGAAAGCCGCGCGCGCTCTGGGGAGCGTCAACGCCGTCCTTGACTTCGGCCCGAGCAACGCTCTCTTCTGGCGCGACCCCTTCACGGACGACTTCCAGGAGGAGGTCGTGCGCCCGCGGGAGGAGAAGACGCGCAAGGTCCGGCTCATGGTCGAGGAGGCCGAGGAGTCTCTGATTCGCGAGCGGCCGCGCGCGCGCCGCAACCTTCAGGCGATTGACTCGATGCGCTTCGCCGCCCGCCGCTTCGACCACATGGCGCGCCGCATGCAGATCGTCGCGCAGTTCAGCCGCGACTACTGGGACGCCTACCTGCACCTCGCCGACCGCGGGAAGGCGCACAGGCTCCGTTACTATTCGAGCTCGATTTATAGCTGGCTCCGTGAGATGGCCGAGGAGCTTTCGGAGCTTCGCGCGGCGTACCGCGAGCAGTGGCTTCGCGAGAACAGGCCATACTGGCTCGACAGCGTTCTAGCGCGCTATGATCTCGCGATCTCGCGCTGGCTCGCGCGCGAGAAGCAGTTGCAGGAGGCTCTGCGCGGCTACGAGCGCGACTCGACGCTCCCGCCGCCCTCGGAGTTCGGCCTGGGCTCCCGGCCCGACGGGGAGAGATGAGCATGACGAGAACGCTTATCGGCGTCTCTTTCGTCGCGGCCCTCGTACTTCTCGCGGGCGAAGGCGCCGCGCGCAGGGCGGAGAGCGGCGGCGCCGGCTCGGCCGAGCAGGCTTGGGTCGAAGAGACTCTAAAGGGCATGAGCTTGCGCGAGCGCGCGGGCCAGCTCGTGATGAGGGCCGTGCAGGCCGACGTTGCGGGCGACCGTAAGGCGGAGCTTAAAAGGCAGCTCGCGGAGCTCGCGCTCGGCGGCGTCATCGTCCGCGGCGGGAGCCCGAAGGAGCTTGCAGCGCTCACGAACGAGTTGCAGACGACGGCGAGGCTCCCGCTCTTCGTCGCGGCCGACTACGAGCGCGGCCTCCGCATGCAGATGAAGAGCGGCACGCCTTTCACGAACAACATGGGCGTCGCAGCCGCGGGCGACACGCGCGCCGCCTACGAGCAGGCGAAGGTGACGGCGATGGAGGCGCGCGCCGTCGGCGTCAACTGGCTCTTCGGCCCCGTCGCCGACCTGAACAACAACCCCGATAACCCCGTCATAAACGTCCGCAGCTTCGGCGAGTCGCCGCGCCGCGTCGGCGAGTTCGTCGCCGCGGCCGTGCGCGGCGCGCGCGACGGCGGCGCGCTCTCGACCGCCAAGCACTTCCCCGGCCACGGCGACACGGCAGTTGATTCGCACATCGGCCTCGCCACCATACGCGCCGACCGCGCGCGCCTCGACCGCGTCGAGCTCGTCCCCTTCCGCGCGGCCATTAACGCGGGCGTCGGGGCAGTGATGACCGCGCACGTCGCGCTCCCGCAAGTCACGGGCGACGAGCTGCCGGCCTCGCTCTCGCCGAAGGTGACGACCGACCTGCTCAGGCGCGAGCTTAAGTTCGACGGCCTCGTCGTCACCGACTCGCTCGGCATGGGCGCGATCACGCGCGGCTTCCCCGGCGGCGAGGCCGCGGCCCGCGCGATAAAGGCCGGCGCAGACGTTGCGCTCGGCTCCCCCGACCCGAAGCTCGCCGTCGAGGCCATCGAGCGCGCAGTCCGCGCGGGCGAGATTCCCGAGGGGCGTCTGAACGAGAGCGTGCGCCGGGTGCTCCGCGCGAAGTACAGGCTCGGCCTCGCGAACGTGAGGACGGTTGACGCGGCCGCCGCCGCGGGCGCAATCGAGCGGCCCGAGGCCGTGGAGACCGCGCGCCGCGTTGCGGAAAAGTCAATAACTCTTCTGCGCAACGGCGGCGGCCTGCTCCCCTTGAGCCGCGAACGAGCGGCGCGCGCCCTTTTCGTCGTAATCGCGGCGGACGAAGACCCGGAGGAGGGACGCACGTTCCAGCCCGAGGTCGAGCGCCGAACGCCCGAAGCG
>DASPKR010000333.1:0-4188 GCA_035627975.1 Pyrinomonadaceae bacterium
GTGGAGCTGCGCTTCTACGACACGCCGGTCAGCCTGCCCAACACCAATTACGTCACGCTCGTAAATCTCGCGGCCGAGAAGGAGTCGGCCCGCCGCTTCTCCGAGCGGGACGGGGCCGCCGCGCGCGGCGAGGCCGCCGGCCTCAAGTGAAGGGGTAGTTGGCTCGCAGGTTCTCGAGCGCGAGGCGCCGCATCGAGTAGGCGTCCTTCTCCTCGGGGCTCATCTCCGCGAACGTCCGCGCCTCGCCCGCGGGCTTGAAGACGGAGTCCCAGCCGAAGCCGCCCGACCCCGAAGGGCGCGGCGCTATCACCCCCTCGACCTTGCCGGAGAAGACCCGCACCCCGCCGCCGCCGTCGCAGACCGCGATGGCAGTCTCGGCTACCGCCTCGGCACCGCCTTCAAGCGCCGCCGCCATCCTGCACAAGCCTTCCGGCCCCACGCCGCGCAGGAACCACTTAACCAGAGCGCCGGGCAGACCGTTCCACGCGCGAACCGCGAGCCCCGTGTCCTCTACCATGACGGGGCCGCCGCCGAGAAGGTCGAAGGCGGCCTTGGCCTTGTGCGCGGCCACCTCCGCGGGGTCGAGCGACTGGATTTCGGGTAAGTCTAAATGACGGTGAGAGACGGCGCGGCCGAGAAGGCGCGAGAACTCCTCGACCTTGTCGGCTGACTGCGTTATCAGGATTATCTCGGGCAAGGCGGCGAGCCTCCGCGCGCTCTTCAGCGGAGGCGCTCGGTGGTGTCGTCTTCGCGGCTGTTGAGCGTGTCGTCGCCGTCGGGCGGGGGCAGCTCGACTGTTATGCGGTCGGAGGAGCCGGGCGGGGGCAGTTCGTCGCCCGTGACGTGCGCGAGGACGACCGTGATGTTGTCTTCGCCGCCGCGCTCGTTGGCCTCGTCAACGAGGCGCTGGCAGGCGAGCGCGAGGTCTCCGTCCGACTCCGAGATGATTTGCAGCATGTCCTCCGCGCGCAGTTTCCCCGAGAGGCCGTCGCTGCAAAGCATCACGATGTCGTCGCGGCAGATTTTCACGCGGCCGGTGACGGGCGCTAGATCGGCCTGCGCGCCCAGGGCCTGTAGGATGACGTTGCGGAACATGTGAGTCTCCGCCTCCATCTCGCTTATCTGGCCCACGTCAACGAGCTGCTGCACGAGTGACTGGTCTTTGGTCGCGAGCTTGATGCGGCCGCCACGGATGATGTAGCCGCGGCTGTCGCCGACCTGCAAAAAACTCAGGCCGTCGCGCGTGATCGCGGCGCCCGTCAGAGTGGCGCCCATCCCGGAGCAGCGCGGGTCTTCCTGGCTCCTGCGGTGTATGGCGAGGTTTGCGTACTCGGTGGCGGCGCGCAGGCAGTCAACTAGCTGCACGCCCGGCTCGCACTCCCCGTCGTCGTCGCCCATCTCCTCGCCGGAGCCGCCCGTGAGCATCTCTTTGACGGACTCGACGGCCATGCGGCTGGCGACGTCGCCCGCGAGCGCGCCGCCCATCCCGTCGGAGACGACGAGCACCACGCCGCGCTCGCCCACATCGAAGCGGCGCATCTCCTCGGGCGGCTCGTCGCCGTTCGTCCCCGTCCACGCCTTCGACGTGTTGAGGTCGAGCACGAGGAAGTTGTCCTCGTTGCCCGAGCGTATGCGGCCGACGTGCGTCTTGGCGTGCAGCTCTACGAGCATAAGAAGCAGTGCGAGCGGCGAGCGAGAAGTGACGAGCGGGTGGATTCTACCCGGCCGCCCGCCGCTTGTCACCCGTCACTTAATTTTGTCGAGCGCCTGGTCGAGATCGGCGATGATGTCTTCGGGGTCTTCGAGGCCGACCGAGATGCGCACGAGCCCGCCCGTGATGCCGAGCCGGGCGCGCGTCTCCGGCAAGACGGAGGCGTGCGTCATCGTCTCCGGGTGGGAGATGAGCGTCTCGACGCCGCCGAGGCTCTCCGCGAGCGTGCAAAGGCGGACGGATTCTAGCACAGCGCGCGCGTTTTCCAGCGACCCCACGTCGAACGATACCATCCCGCCGAAGCCCCTCTGCTGCCGCTTCGCCAGCTCGTGCTGCGCGTGCGAAAGCGACCCCGGATAGTAGAGCTTCCGCACCTTCGGGTGCTCTTCGAGGAAGGCGGCGACGCGCCGGCCCGTCGAGTCGTGCCGCTCCATCCTGACCGCCAGCGTCTTCGTCCCGCGCAGCGTCAGCCACGAGTCGAAGGGCGACAGAATCGCGCCGGCCGCGTTCTGCAGGAAGGCGAGCTGCTCGGCGTCTTTTTCGTCGTCGAGGACGACGGCGCCGCCGACGCTGTCCGAGTGGCCGTTCAGGTACTTCGTCGTCGAGTGGACGACGATGTCCACGCCGAACTCCATCGGGCGCTGTAGGTAGGGCGACATGAAGGTGTTGTCGCACACGACGCGCGCGCCGGCCGCGTGGGCGATGTCGGAGACGGCCTTCAGGTCCGTCACCATCATCACGGGGTTCGTCGGCGTCTCCAGGAACACCATCTTCGTGTTGTCGCGCAGGGCGGCCTCGACGTTCAGGGGCTCGGTCGTGTCAACGTATGTGAACTCGATGCCGTAGTTCGAGAGCACGCGGCTGAAGAGTCGGAACGTCCCGCCGTAGGTGTTGTCGGAGACCACGACGTGCTCGCCGGCCTTGATCAGCCTGAGCGTCGTGTCAATCGCCGCCATCCCCGAGGCGAAGGCGAAGCCGAAGCGCCCGCCCTCGAGCGCCGCGATGTTGCGCTCGACGGCCGTGCGCGTCGGGTTCTGCGTGCGCGCGTACTCGTAGCCGTTGCGCGGGCTGCCCAGGGCCTCCTGCGCGTAGGTCGAGGTCTGGTAGATGGGGACGGTCACGGAGCCCGTCAAGGGGTCGGGCTCGTTGCCCGCGTGTATGGCTGTCGTTGCGAAACCCATAATTTATTAGTCGAAAATTCCCTGGCTCATGTAGCGCTCGGCCCCGTCGGGGAAGAGCGTGACGACCCGCTTGCCCTGGCCGAGGCGTTCGGCGACTCTGCGGGCCGCGGCCGCCGCCGCGCCCGTCGAGCCGCCGCCCAGAACCCCTTCGGTTCGCGCAAGCTCGCGCACGGTCGCGAAGGCTTCAGCGTCCGAGACGGCTATCACCTCGTCGGGCATGTCTCGGTCGAGGTTGGGCGGTATGAACTCGCGCTGGCCTATGCCTTCGAGCTTGTAGAAGCCGGGCGGCCCGCCGCCCAGTATGGAGCCCTTCGGCTCGACGAGCGCGCAGAACACGTCCGGCCGCACCTTCTTTATCGCGCGCGTTATCCCTGTGAACGAGCCGGCCGAGCCGCAACCCAGGACGACGGCGTCAATGCGCCCGTCCGTCTGCTCGATAATCTCGCGGGCGGTGGTCTCCTCGTGGAAGCAGGGGTTGGCGGGGTTCTCGAACTGCTGCGGGATGAAGCTGTCTTTAATCTCCGCGGCCAGCTCGCGCGCTCGTCGCACGGCGCCCTCCATGCCCTCCTCGGCCGGCACGTACTCGACGCGACCGCCGAGCGCCTCCATTATCTTCATCTTCTCGCGCGAGTAGCCCTCGGGGACGCAGAGGACGACCTTGTAGCCGCGCGCCACGCCTACGAGCGCGAGCCCGATGCCTGTGTTCCCGGCCGTCGGCTCTATGACGGTCGAGCCGGGCTTCAAGACGCCACGCCGCTCTGCGTCCAAAATCATGCCGAGCGCGGCGCGGTCTTTCACGGAGCCGCCGGGGTTCATGTATTCGAGCTTTGCGAAGACGGCCGCGTGCGGGGGCGGGGCGAAGCGCGCGAGATGCAGCAGCGGCGTGCCGCCCACCAGCTCGAGGATGCTCTCGACGGCGGGCGGAGTACGCGCCGCACGGCCGCCTGAGTCTGAGAGTGCCTGCGAAACCATAAGAGATGCGCTGTCGGGCGAATGGTAGCCCAGCGCGTCGGCGGGTGACAAGCGGCGGGAAAGACGGCGCGCCGCGCGCCCTCGCGCAACATAAGGCTTGTAACCCGCGGCCGTTTTCGGCTATTTTGTACTCCCGTGAATCACACGGGCCTCCCGGTTCAAAACCCCACGGTCGTCGCAATAATCCCAGCGCGCTACTCTTCGAGCCGCCTGCCCGGAAAGCCGCTCCTCGAAATCGCTGGCCGCCCGATGGTCGCGCACGTCTGCGAGCGCGCGCTCGCCTCACGCACCGTCTCGCGCGCCGTCGTCGCCACCGACGACGAG
>DASPKR010000334.1:0-3750 GCA_035627975.1 Pyrinomonadaceae bacterium
GACGAGGTCAACCGCCTCTTCTCTTCCAACTTCATGCGCTCGTTCGGCGACGAAGGCATCGCCCGCGGCGCTTGGGCGCCCAACGTTGACATCTACGAGGGCAAGGACGAGATAGTGCTCGAGGCCGAACTGCCCGGCATGAACCGCGAGGACTTCGAGGTCAGCATCGAGAACAACGTGCTGACGCTGCGCGGCGAGCGGCGCTTCGAGAAGAAGGACGAGGGCGACAACTACCACCGCGTTGAGCGCTCCTACGGCGCCTTCACGCGCTCCTTCACGCTGCCGCAGACCATCTCGCCCGACGGGGCGACGGCCGAGTACAAGAACGGCGTGCTCCGTGTCGCTTTGCGTAAGCGCGAGGAGGTCAAGGCCCGCCGCATAGAGATAGCGGGCGAAGGCGCCGAGACCTCAACGCCGAAAACCATAGAGGCGCAGGCCCAGTCGGCCGACGCCTCCGGCGAGGCCAAGTCGAAGACGGCCGGCCGCTAAACTGAATCGTTTAAGGACGGGCGCGGGGCGGCGGGCTAAAAGGGTTCTTCGGCCCGCCGCCCCGCCCGCTAATTTGATGCCATGCGTTTAGACCGTTTCACACTGCGCGGCCAGGAGGCCATACAGTCGGCCATAGAGATGGCCGAGCGCAACGAGCACCAGCAGGTAGAGCCCGAGCACATCCTGCTCGCCATGATCGAGCAGGCCGAGGGCATCGTGCGCCCCGTGCTGGGCAAGCTCGGCGCGAACGTCCAAGTCATCGTCAACGACGTGGAGGCCGCCGTCGGCCGCTTCCCGAAGGTGCAGGGCGGGCAGCAGTACTTCAGCCCGCGCACCACGCAAATCTTCCAGGCCGCGCAGAAGCAGGCCGAGAAGATGCAGGACGAGTACATCTCGACCGAGCACCTGCTGCTCGCCATAGCCGACGAGAAGGACGGCGCCTCGGGCCGCATACTGCGCCAGCACGGCGTCAACCGCGAAGACCTCTCAAAAGTCGTCGAGCAGACGCGCGGCGGCGTCCGCGTCACAGACCAGAACGCCGAGGCCAACTACCAGGCGCTCGCGCGCTACGCCAAAGACCTGACCGAGCTTGCGCGCCAGGGCAAGCTCGACCCCGTCATCGGCCGCGACGACGAGATACGCCGCACCGTGCAGGTGCTCTCGCGCCGCACGAAGAACAACCCCGTCCTGATAGGAGAGCCGGGCGTCGGCAAGACCGCAATCGTCGAAGGGCTCGCGCAGAGGATCGTATCGGGCGACGTTCCCGAGACCTTGCGCAACAAGCGTCTGGTCGCCTTAGACCTCGGCTCGATGCTCGCGGGCGCTAAGTACCGCGGCGAGTTCGAGGACAGGCTCAAGGCTGTCCTTAAAGAGATTGAGAATTCGCAGGGGCAGATAGTGCTCTTCATAGACGAGCTGCACACGCTCGTCGGCGCGGGCGCGGCCGAGGGCGCGATTGACGCGTCGAACATGCTCAAGCCCGCGCTCGCGCGTGGCGAGTTGCGCTGCGTCGGCGCGACCACGCTTAACGAGTACAAGAAGCACATAGAGAAGGACGCCGCCCTCGAGCGCCGCTTCCAGCCCGTCGTCGTCGGCGAGCCGACCGTCGAGGACACCATCGCCATACTGCGCGGCCTGAAGGAGCGGTACGAGGTTCACCACGGCGTCCGCATCAAGGACTCTGCCATCGTGGCGGCGGCGACGCTCTCGAACCGCTACATTACCGACCGCTTCCTGCCCGACAAGGCGATTGACCTCATTGACGAGGCCGCCTCGCGCCTCCGCATCGAGATAGACTCGCTCCCCGTCGAGATAGACCAGCTAGAGCGCGAGATAACGCAGCTCGAAATCGAGCGGCAGGCGCTCACGCGCGAGACCGACGAGCGCTCGAAGGCGCGCCTGCACGAGATCGAGCAGCGCATCGCAGACCTCCGCGAGCGCTCCTCGGGGATGAAGGCGAAGTGGCAGAACGAGAAGGAGATCATCGAGCGGATACGCAAGGCCAAGGAGGAGGTCGAGCAGACGAAGATTCAGGCCGAGCAGTACGAGCGCGCGGGCGACTACAACAAGGTCGCCGAGCTGCGCTACGGGCGTCTGGTCGGCCTACAGCACCAGCTAGAGGCCGACCAACAGAAGCTCAAGGAGGCGCAGGAGGAAGGCGTATTCCTCAAGGAAGAGGTTGACGAAGAGGACGTGGCGCAGGTCGTAGCCAAGTGGACTGGCGTCCCCGTCTCGAAGATGTTGGAAGGCGAGATGCAGAAGCTCGTCTCTATGGAGGAGCGCCTCGGGAAGCGCGTCATAGGTCAGGACGAGGCTCTGACGGCGGTCGCGAACGCCGTCCGCCGGGCGCGCGCGGGGCTGCAAGACCCGAACCGCCCCGTCGGCTCATTCATCTTCCTCGGGCCGACGGGCGTAGGCAAGACCGAGACTGCGCGCGCCCTCGCCGAGTTCCTCTTTGACGACGAGCGGGCGATGATCCGCCTCGACATGTCGGAGTACATGGAGAAGCACGCCGTCGCGCGCATGATAGGCGCGCCGCCGGGCTACGTCGGCTACGAGGAGGGCGGGCAGTTGACGGAGGCCGTCAGGCGCAGGCCCTACAGCGTCATCCTCTTCGACGAGATAGAGAAGGCGCACCAGGACGTTTTCAACATCCTGCTCCAGATACTCGACGACGGGCGGCTGACCGACTCGAAGGGGCGCACCGTGGATTTTAAGAACACGGTGCTGATAATGACCTCGAACCTGGGCAGCCGGGAGATTCAGGCGACCTCGGGCGACGAGAAGGAGATGCGCGAGGCCGTGCTCGAAGTGCTCCGCGAGCACTTCAAGCCGGAGTTCCTCAACCGCGTTGACGACGTCGTCATCTTCCACCAGCTCTCGCGCGAGCAGATAGGCGACATCATCGAGATACAGCTTGAACGTCTGCGCCGCATGCTGGCGGAGCGCGAGATAACGCTCGGGCTCGACGACTCGGCGCGCGCCCTGCTCGCCCGCGAGGGCTACGACCCGATGTACGGCGCGCGCCCACTGAAGCGCGCCATACAGACGCTCATACAGAACCCGCTCGCCACGCGCCTGCTGCGCGGAGAGGTGCTGCCCGGCCAGACCGTGCGCGTCTCGGCCGAAGGCGACGGGCTGCGCTTCGACACCGAGCCGACCGCCGAGGCGGCGAAAGCATAACTACAGAGACTAGAGGCCAGAGGCTAGTTAATAGCTGATTTCTTAACTGGCGCCCAGTCTCTAGCCCCTGGCCCCTTCTTTTCGGAGGCTGAGTGATGAGACACAGATGGAACCCGGTTCACGACCTCGTGGGGTTGCAGGAGAGGATGAACCGTCTGTTCGAGGAGGCCGCGGAGCGGCGCGCGGGCGCCGAGGGCGAGGAGGCGCAGATAGAGCGCGCCGACTGGGTGCCGGCCGCGGACGTTTACGAGGACGAGCGCGAGTTTTCGGTCGCGCTCGACCTGCCCGGCATCGCGCGAGAGTCTCTGGACGTGAGCCTCGACGACGGCAGCCTCGTCATACGCGGCGAGCGCCGCCCGGCGGGGGGCGTGGGCGTCCGGCGGGCCGAGCGCCCGCACGGACGCTTCGTGCGCTCCTTCAGCCTGCCCGACACGGTTGACCGCCAAGGCGTCTCGGCCGACTACAAGGACGGAGTGCTCCTGCTACACCTTCCCAAGCGCGACGAGCAGAAGGCCCGCCGCCTCAAGATCGAGGTCAAATAAAGGGGCGGGCCGCGTGCCGCGTTTGAGAGTTTGCGAG
>DASPKR010000335.1:0-2699 GCA_035627975.1 Pyrinomonadaceae bacterium
TATGATTTTCAAGGGCATCGCCCGCATGGAGGAGCACAACGGCCACATGCTCCACTCGGCGAGGATAACGATGCACGCGCCGTCGGTCATACGCCTCGTCGAGTACATACACATCCCCTACAAGAGCCGCTCGCTCTCGCGCAAGAACATACTGCTAAGGGATCACTCGACCTGCCAGTACTGCGGCCGCCAGTTCGCGCCCTCGGAGCTTACGCTCGACCACGTGCTGCCGCGCTCGCGCGGCGGCGAGTCGTCGTGGGACAACCTCGTGGCCTGCTGCAAGCGCTGCAACCACCAGAAGGGGAGCCGCACGCCCGAAGAGGCGAAGATGCACCTGATACGGCGGCCCCGCTCCTTCTCGCTGCACGTCAACCGCCAGATCATGCGCTACATCGGCCGGGCCGACCAGACCTGGCGCAAGTACCTCTTCTACGAGTCGGCCGCCGACGAGAGGTGGAGCCACCACGAGGGTTTCGCCGACTAAGGACGCCACGCCATGCCTAATATCGGAATCACCGAGCTTATTATCGTCCTCGTCATACTCCTGCTGCTATTCGGCAGTACGCGCCTGCCGCAGTTGGCTAAGGGCATGGGCAAGAGCATACGCGAGTTCAAGAAGGGCATCGCCGACGGTGAGGAGGACGAGCGCCGCGAGCTGGCCGAAGGCCGCCGCGAGCGCCTGCGCGCCCCGGACGCCGAGCGCGCCCGCGACGAAGACCTCGCCTCCGACAAGTTCCCCGTCAACAAGCCCCGCTGAAAGGAAGGGGCCGTGGGCTAGAGACTAGCCCACGGCCCCTTTTTTATTCTCTCTTCCGCCCTACAACGATTGTCGCCTTGACGGAGAGCGCGAAGTCGGCGTTGTTGCGCTCGTCGTCAATTATCCGCTCGACGGCGCCGAGCACGCGCGAGCGCGCCTCATCGTCCGGCAGCGATTCGAGCCAGCGCCCGAGCAGGAAGTCGCGCACGAGCGGCGCCCCCAGAAACTCCCCGCCCGACGCGAAGTCGAACTCCTCTATCCTCGTCCAGGACTCCACGTCTTCTAGCGCCTCGCGCTCGGCCAGCGCCTCAATGTCCGAGACCGTCGGCAACTCGTTTATGAGCGACTCGACCGCGGCAGCCTCCGCCCCGTAGCCGGCGCCCGCGAGCGCCTCCCAGTAGATCGAAAAGAACTCGCCGAAGCTCGAAGCCGTAGGCACGCTCAGGGAGACGAGCGCGCCCGGCGCGGCCACGCGAACCATCTCAGAGAGGATTTCGGGCAACCGCTCTGGCGCGACCAGTGAGGCGTCGCCGACGACTAAGTCGAACTGGTCGTCGTCGAACGCGAGCGCTTCAAGCTGCGAGTGGCGGAACTCGGTCGCCTCGTCCTTGACGGCCGCCGCCTTGCTGCGCGCAAGCTCCAGGCGCTCCTCGCTCTCGTCAACGCAGACGAGCGTCACCTCCTTCCCGGCGCGCCCGCCCAATGCGAGCGCGTGGCCGCCCGTCCCCGACCCCACGTAGAGCGCCCGCCCGCTACGGGGCAGGCTCACGTGCTCGTCAACCAGCTCCGCGAACCGCTCGCCCCAGTCCGTCGCCACGTACAAGTCGTGCAGGAACGCCAGCTCCTTGTCCGATTTATGAGTGCTCATCTCCTGACTTCTTCTCGTCGTCCTGCCAGTATTTTCTTCCGCGTAGTTGTTCGGGCAGCGCCGGCATCTCCGCGCGCGCGCGCGGGTCGTCGTGGACGTAACGGTAGCCCTTGCCGTAGCCGACGCGCTTCATCAGCGGCGTGACGGCGTTGCGGAGGTGCAGCGGCACGGGCTCGCGCGCCGTCTCCGAGGCGTCCTCGGCCGCGGACTGGTACGCGCGCTTGACGGCGTTCGACTTCGGCGCTCGCGCCAGATAGACGGTCGCCTGCGTGAGCGGGTAGAGCGCCTCGGGCAGGCCGATGAGCTGCGTTATCTGTGCCGCCGCGGCGGCCTGAACCATCGCCTGCGGGTCTGCGAGCCCCACGTCCTCGGAGGCTAGTATGCAGAGGCGGCGCGCGATGAAGACGGGGTCGGCGCCGCCTTCGATGAGGCGCGCCAGCCAGTAGAGCGCGGCGTCCGTGTCCGAGTTCCGAAGGGACTTGATGAGCGCGGACGCGAGGTTGTAGTGCTCCTCGCCGCCCTTGTCGTAGGCGTAGCGCGCGCGGCCCAGGGCCTCCGCCACCGTCTCCTCGGTCACTACTCTCTCGCCGCCCTTTCCCGGCTCCGTCGCCTCGACGGCCGCTTCGAGCGAGGTGAGCGCCACGCGCGCGTCGCCGCCCGCGGCGCGCGCCATGCGAGCGAGCAGTTCGTCCGAAACTACGGGGCGCAGCCGCGCGAGCCCGCGCTCCTCGTCCTCTAGCGCGCGCCGAAGGAGCGTGAGCACGTCCTCCTCGCTCAAAGGCTCTAGGACGAGGGTGCGGCTGCGCGAGAGGAGGGCGCCTATGACCTCGAACGAGGGGTTCTCGGTCGTCGCGCCGATGAGCGTGACGGTGCCGTCCTCTACAGCGGGCAGCAGAGCGTCCTGCTGCGCCTTGTTAAAGCGGTGAATCTCGTCAACGAAGAGGATCGTGCGGCGGCCGAGCCGCTTCTCCTCGCGCGCCTCGGCGATGGCCGCGCGCAAGTCTTTGACGCCGGAGAAGACGGCCGAGAGCGGGACGAAGAGCGAGTCGGTGCGAAGGGCCAGCAGGCGGGCGA
>DASPKR010000336.1:0-3451 GCA_035627975.1 Pyrinomonadaceae bacterium
GACGCGAACTCGGCCGCATACGTTCTGCACATGAAGCTCGGCGACGAGTTCACGCTCGAGCGCGGCGCGGGCGCGGAGCCCGTCAGGCTGCGTCTCGTCGCGACGCTCTCCGACAGCGTCTTCCAGGGCGAGCTTGTCATGTCGGAGGCGAACTTCAAGCGGCTCTTCCCGGAGCAGGAGGGTTACCGCTTCTTCCTCATCGAAGTCCCGACCGCGGCCGACGCGCGCGCGGCCGCGGGCGGCCTCGAAGAGAGGCTCGCCGACTTCGGCTTCGACGTGACGACGACCGCCGAGCGGCTCGACGACTTCCACCGCGTCGAGAACACGTATCTTTCGACCTTCCAGATGCTCGGCGGCCTCGGCCTAGTGCTCGGCACGCTGGGGCTCGCGGCCGTGCTGCTCCGAAACGTGCTGGAGCGCAGGCGCGAGCTCGCGCTCTTGCGCGCCGTCGGCTACGGCCGCTCGCACTTCGCGCTGATGGTCGTCGCCGAGAACGCGCTGCTCCTCTTCTGCGGCCTCCTGACGGGGACGCTCTGCGCCCTGCTCGCAATCGCCCCGGCGGTCGCGGCGCGCGGCGGCCGGCTGCCCTTCGCCTCGCTCGGCGCGCTCCTGCTCGCCGTCATACTCTCCGGCCTCGCCGCCTCGCTCCTCGCGACGGCGGCCGCGCTGCGCTCGCCCCTGCTCGCCTCCTTGCGCGCGGAGTGAGTGAACTTTTACAGCCTTTTTACAACGACCGTACGGCGGCGGAGTGATAATGTCGGCCTGCCAGCGGGGGGACAAGCGGGGCGCCGATTTCCCTTTTTTTGTAAGGAGTCTTTGAAGATGAGAACTGCCGCGCTCGGAACGTCGCAAGCGAAGTGGGCGGTTGCGTGCCTCCTCGCCGTGCTGTGCTTCTCGGCCGGCCGCCGCGCGGAGGCGCAGGGCGACTGGTCGCAGTGGGGAGGCCCGGCCCGCAACTTCTCCGTGAAGGCGAAGGGGCTCGCCGCCGCGTGGCCCGAGAAGGGGCCGCGCCAACTCTGGAAGCGCGACCTGGGCGAGGGCCACTCGGCCGTCGTCGCCGACGGCGAGGCGCTCTACACGATGTACAGCCGCGGCGGGCAGGAGGCGGTCGTTGCGCTCGACCCCTCGACGGGCAAGACCCTCTGGGAGCACAAGTACGACGCGCCCGTCGCCGGCATGAACTTCGAGTTCGGCGCCGGCCCGCACTCGACGCCGCTCGTCGCGGGCGACAAGGTATTCGCGGTCGGCGCGACGGGCAAGATGCACGCGCTCGACAGGAAGACGGGGAAGGTGGCTTGGTCGCACGACCTCTGGGCCGAGTACGGCGGCACCCGCCTCGACCGCGGCTACTCTTGCAGCCCCGCCGCCTACAAGGGCACGGTCATCGTCTTCGTCGGCGGGCGTGGGCAGGCCGTGATGGCCTTCGACCAGAGGGACGGCCGCGTCGCCTGGCGCCGTCAAGACCTGGAGATTTCGCCCAACTCGCCTCTCGTCATCAACGTTGACGGGCAGGATCAGCTCGTCGCCTTCATGGGGACGCATGTGGCGGGGCTCGACCCGTCGAACGGCGACCTGCTCTGGAGCTACCCCCACGCCACCGACTTCGGCCTCAACATCAGCACGCCTGTCTGGGGCGCCGACGACAATACTCTCTTCATCTCCTCTGCCTACAGCGGCGGCAGCCGCGCTCTCAAGCTCTCGCGCGACAAGGCGACGGGCAAGACCACGCCCACGGAGCTCTGGTTCCACCGCCGCCTGCGCGTGCACCACAGCAACGCCGTCCGCATAGGCGATTACATTTACGGGTCGAGCGGCGACTTCGGCCCCTCGTTCGTCGCGGCCGTGGACGTGAAGACTGGCAAGATTCTCTGGCAGGACAGGGGCTTCCCGAAGGCCAACTTCATCAATGCCGACGGCCGCCTCATCATCCTCGACGAGGACGGGAATCTCGCGCTCGCCGAGCCGTCGCCCGCCGGCCTAAAGGTCGTCTCGAAGGCCGAGGTCTTGCAGAAGACAGCGTGGACTGCGCCCACGCTCGTCGGCACGCGCCTCTACCTGCGCGACCGCCGCTCGATAACCGCGCTCGACCTGAGCTAACGGCTCAACGGAGCAAACGGAGAGGGTTGACCACGGCGCTGCCGTCATCGACCCTCTCGGCTTTTCTAACCCGCAATCCGCCGTGTGGTAGGATTGGCCCCGAACGACTTTCAGGAGGACGACTGAGGATGCTGGGAAGGACGGCCGCGGCCTGTCTCGTGACTATTCTTTCTTTCGGCGCGGCGCTCGCGGGCAACTGGCCGCACTGGCGCGGCCCGTCGGCCACGGGGGCGAGCGACGAGAAGAATCTGCCGCTGCGCTGGAACGCGGCGGGCGAGGGCGTGGCGTGGAAGCTCGCGATGCCGGGCCTAAGCGGCTCGACGCCGATTGTCTGGGGCGAGCGCGTCTTCCTGAGTGTGGCCGAAGGTGACGCGCTCTCGCTCTGGTGCGTGGACAGGTCGAAGGGGCAGGCGCTCTGGAAGCGGCCCTTGGGTGGCGGCAATGTCAAGATGCGCAAGCACAATATGTCCTCGCCCTCGCCTGTCACGGACGGCTCGGGCGTGTGGGTGATGACGGGGACGGGCGTGCTCAAGGGCTTCGACTTCGCGGGGCGCGAGCTGTGGGCGCGCGACTTGCAGAAGGACTACGGCGAGTTCGGCCTCAACTGGGGCTACGCCTCCTCGCCGCTGCTGCACGGCGACTCGCTCTTCGTCCAAGTCCTGCACGGCATGAACACGGACGACCCCTCGTACCTGCTGAGGATTGACAAGAAAACGGGCAAGACGCGGTGGCGCGTGGAGCGGCCGACGGACGCCGTGCGCGAGTCGCCCGACTCCTACACGACGCCCGCGCTGCTGCGCAACGGCAACTCCGCCGAGATAGTCGTCACGGGCGGCGACTACGTGACCGGCCACGACCCGGCGACCGGCAAAGAGCTTTGGCGCTCGGGCGGCCTGAACCCCGACCGCAACCCCTTCTACCGCGTCGTCGCGTCGCCCGTCGTCTCCGGCGGGCTGGTCTATGCGCCTTCGCGCGTCAAGCCGCTGCTCGCCATACGCGCGGGCGGGCGCGGCGACGTCACGAAGTCGCACGTCGCATGGTCTTTCGACAACGGCCCGGACGTGCCGACGCCCGCCACCGACGGCAAGTACCTCTACGTCGTCAACGACCGAGGCATCGTCTGGTGCCTCGACGCGAAGACCGGCGCCGAGGTTTACGGCCAGAAGCGCCTCAAGCCCGGCACCTACTCCGCCTCGCCAGTCCTCGCCGACGGCAAGCTCTACGCGACGAGCGAGGACGGCCTGACCTCCGTCATAAAGGCCGGCCCCGCCTTCGAGGTGCTCGCCGAGAACGACCTCGGCGAATACTGCCTCAGCTCACCGGCGGTCTCCGACGGCCAGATCTTCATACGCAC
>DASPKR010000337.1:0-8874 GCA_035627975.1 Pyrinomonadaceae bacterium
GAAGAGGCTAGAGACTAGAGGCTAGGGGCTAGTTATGGTCTTTGCCGTGTCGCCCTGCTGATAACAGGCGGCCGCAACGGCACAGACTAAAACCAGCCCCTAGCCTCTAGTCTCTAGCCTCTAACAGGCCGACGGCGCCGAGGACGAGGAGGAGGGCGCGCTTGAGGCCGGCGTCGCGGCCGCGCGGGTCGTACCACTCGTCGAGCGTGTGCGTGTTGCCGGAGGCGCCGCCCGCCCCGACGGTGACGGCAGGCAGGCCGCGCGAGATGGCTATGTTCGAGTCGGTCGAGGAGCAGTCGAGGTAGGGCCGCGAGCCCACGGCGCGCGTCGCTTCCAAAGCGATGCGCACGAGCGGCCGGTCGGCCGGCGTCGCGCCCCCAGGCCGGTCGCCTATCAGCTTGACTTCCAACTCCAGCGGCGGCGTCCCCGCGCGGCGCGAGGCGTTCTCGTCCTCTGCGGCCTCGCGCGCCGCGCGGCGGAAGTAAGCGTCCAGTCGCCCCAGCTCGTCCGGCGATTCAGAGCGCAGGTCAACGTCCATCCAGGCCTCGGTGGGGATGACGTTGACGCCGACTCCGCCCTCTATGCGGCCGACGTTGAAGGTAGTGCGCGGGCGCTTCGGCGCCGGGTAAGCGGCAAGGCGCGCGACGGCGCGGCCGAGCGCGTGAACTGGGTTCGCCGCGCCGAAGTCGCCCCACGAATGCCCGCCCGTGCCGCGGCAGCGCACGCGGTAGCGGCGCGAGGCGAGCGCCGCGTTAGTTATCCTTTCGAGGCCGGGCCCGTCAATGCTGATAAAACCGTCGGCGCGGCCCGCCCACTCGCCCGCCGTCAGGAGGTGGCGCACGCCGCGGAGGTCGCCCTCGCCCTCCTCGCCCACAGTCCCGACGAAGAGGAGCGAGCCTTCCGTCTCAATCCCGCACTCGCGCAGGGCGCGCGCAAGCGCCACGAGCGCCGCGAGCCCGCAGCCGTCGTCGGCGATGCCGGGCGCGCGCATCCTCCCCGCGGGGTCGCGCCGGACGGTGAAGTCTGTGCCTTCGGGGAAGACCGTGTCCAGGTGCGCGCTCACGACGAGCAAAGGGTGCTCGCTACGCCCGCGGCGGAGCGCGACGCAGTTGCCCTCGGCGTCGAGGTACGCGTCGGCCAGCCCACACTCTATGAGTTTCCCCCGCAGGTGCTCGGCGCGCGCGGCCTCGCCGAAGGGCGGCGCCGGCACGGAGCAGACGGCGGCGTGCTCTTCGTCTATGAGCGCTGCCTACTCCTCGAACGCGCGGAAGGCGCGCCGCACGCGCTCCGACATGAGGAGTCCGCGCACCACCTCCTCCGGCGCGGCGGGCGTTGCGGTAGGGACTGACATTTAGACGAGCTGCATGACCTCTTCTTCGCTCAGGACGCCTCGGGCGCTCTTGGCGCGGTCGTAGATGCGCTGCACGCGCTCCTCGGTGGCGTCTATGCCGCGCGATTCGAGCCAATAGACGACGTTCGACTTGCCGCTCATCGGCCCTACCTCGATCTGCTGGCGCATGCCGAACACGCCGGCGGGCACGCCCGAGTAGATCAGGTCTGCCAGCTCGTTGTCGCCCTTCTTGAAACTCTTGATGACGGCCGCCGCGTGCACGCCCGTCGCCGTGCGAAAGGCGTCGCGGCCGAAGACGGGGTAGTTCAGCGGGATGGTCCAGCCGCAACTCTCGGCCGCCTTCCGGCAGTACTCGCCCAGTCGCGAAAGGTCGTTGTCTATCCAGCCCATCAACTTCAGGTTGACGAGTAGCTGATCCATCGGCGTGTTGCCGACGCGCTCGCCCACGCCCAGGGCGGAGCCGTGAACCTGGTCGGCGCCGCCCTCGATGGCGGCGATGGAGTTGATGACGCCGAGCCCTCTGTCCTGGTGGCCGTGCCAGTCGAGGCGGACGCCGCCGCCCTGCCCCTCGATTATCTTTTTGACGAAGCGCACGACCGAGCGCGCGCCGTCGGGGGTCGCGTGCCCGACGGTGTCGCAGACGCAGACGGCGCGGGCGCCCGCGCGTATGGCGGTCGTGTAGAGGGCGCGTATGGTGTCGGGCTCGGCGCGCGTCGTGTCCTCTGTGACGAACATGACGGGCAGCCCTTCGGAGACGGCGAAGGTGACGGCCTCCTCCGTCAGCTTCAAAAGCTTGTCGAGCGTCCAGCCCTCCGCGAAGAAGCGTATGAAGGAGGAGCCGAGGAAGGTGCAGGCTTCAATCGGTATGCCCGCGCGCTGCGAGATTTCGGCGATTGGGCGTATGTCGTTCTGGTGCGTGCGCGCGGCGCAGTTGGGCCGAATCCTTAGCTTCTGCTCGGCTATCTCGCGCGCCAGGCGCTCGACGCCCTCGGCGTGAGTCCCGCCCGCGCCGGGCAGGCCGATGTCGGCCGTGTCAATGCCGAGCGCGTCCATCAGGTGCAGGAGCTCCACCTTCCTCTCGACGGGAGGCTCGCAGACGGAGGGCGACTGAAGGCCGTCGCGCAGCGTCTCGTCGTCGAAGCTGATGTGCCGGTTCGGCTTGTCAAAGCTCGGCTCAACGCGGTTCCAGTCGTATATGAGTTCGCTCGCCAGCACTTCCGTCGCCACCTCCCGGGTTTTACGCGTTGATTTTACCGCTCTTCGGCTAGGCTCTCGTTAGGCTCGGATTACAGCAAGCGGCAGATTCAATGTCAAGCGAGACTCCCTGCGCGCCGGTGGTGTTATACTCTCGCGCGTTCTTCACACAACCCGAGGTGCGGTAGCTGAAAAATCTATGGGGAAGCGCAAAGGGCGGAGGGAGATAGTCGTGGTGGACGGGGCGAACGTGGCCTACGAGGAGAAGGGCGAGGACGGCAAGCCGCGCGTCTCTAACATCGTCGCCGTCCGGCGCGCGCTCGAAGAGGACGGCCTCGAGCCCATCGTCGTCATAGACGCGAGTCTCAAGTACGAGGTGGACGACCCCGCCCGCCTCGAAGAGATGATCGAGAGCCAAGACGTGCGGCAGGTGCCGGCCGGCACCGACGCCGACTTCTTCATCATCGAGATCGCCGAGCAGCACGGCGCGCGGGTGGTCACGAACGACCGCTACCGCGACTACCAGAAGCGCCACCCCTCCATAGCCGAGCGCCGCCTGCCCTACATGATCGTCAAGGGCGAGGTTCACCTCTACGAGAACCGGCCCGAGGAGCAGTGACGCACACGTCTTCAAAGCAAGGAGCACCGAGCATGAGAGAGCACCCCCCTACGCTTTTGAAACTGGCGGCCGTCGCCTCGCTCGCCGCCGCGCTCTGCGCCCTGTGGCTCGCGGCCGGGCGGCCGGGCGCGCTGGCGCGCGGCGGCCGGTCGCAGGCTAACACCACACAGGCTAACACCACCCAAGCCAATACCACTCAGGCGAACACCAGCCAGCCTCCGGCCCGTTCGGGCGGGGCGGTGAAGTCGCTCGACTCGGCCCCGGTGGCGCAGGCGGCGCAGTCGTCGGCGCTGCCGCCCGAGCTCGAGCAGAAGGTGGCTGAACTCCGGCAGCGCATCGCCGGCCAGGAGAACAAGCCGGCCGAAGAGGTCTTCAAGAACATACAGACTCTCAAGGGCGTCCCCGCCGGACGGCTCCTCCGCATCATGGAGATGGGCTACAGCCGCTCGCTCGGCGTCAACTGCACGCACTGCCACGTTGTCGGGGAGTGGGAGAAGGACGACAAGCCCACGAAGAACGTCGCGCGCGACATGGCCCGCATGGTCGGCGTCATCAACAACGACCTGCTCAAGAAGATCAAGAACCTACAGAGCGAGAACCCCGTCGTGAACTGCACGACGTGCCACCGCGGCCAGGCCCGCCCCGTCCCCAACGCGCAGCCCGCGAGGCCGTAAAGAATACGGCCCCCGCGTTTGCCCCGGCAGGTGACACGGATGATAATCGCCCTCGGCTCGGCGCGCGCGGCGAAGATTATGGCGGTGCGGGCGGCCTGCGCGCGCGTCTCGGAGGTGGACGCGCGCTGGGGCAGAGCCGAGATAATCGCGCGCGCCGTCGAGTCGGGGGTGCCGCGCATGCCGCTCAACGACACGCAACTCATGCGCGGCGCCGTGGGCCGCGCCGAGGCCGTGCGCGAGGCGCTCGCCGCGGAAGGCAAACGCGCAGACCTCTACGTGGGTCTCGAAGGCGGGTTCCACTCCGTGACGTTCGCGGGCGCGCGCCACACCTTCCTGCAAGGCTGGGCCTACGTCCGAGACGGCGGGGGCCGCGGCCACTTCGGCGCCGCGCCCGCCGTCACCGTGCCTGCCGAGATAGCGGCGCGCGTCGAGCGCACGGGCCGCGAGCTGGGCGAAGTCATGGATGAGGTCGCGGGCGAGCACGACGTTCGCAGCCGGCAGGGCGCCTGGGGCGTGCTCTCGCGCGGCTTGCTCACGCGCGCCATGAGCTTCGAGACGGCGCTCGTCGCCGCCTTCGCGCCCTTCTACAACGAAGAAATTTACCGGCGGTAACTAAAACCTCGAAAGGCGACCAGCAAGACAGATGGAGAGACTGACGGCGGAGGGGAACGACGAGCACCTGTCGAAGGTGGGCCACAACTCGCCGGGGTGGGTTGAGGTCATAGCGGGCTCGATGTTCTCGGGCAAGTCGGAGGAGCTGATACGGCGCCTGCGCCGCGCGAAGATAGCGCGCCTCAAGGTGCAGGTCTTCAAGCCCGATATAGACGTGCGCTTCTCGCGCGACCACATCGTCTCGCACTCCGAGATGCGCCACGAGTCGTCGGTCGTCGAGACCGCCGCCGAGATACTCGCCTTAGTCGAGCCCGGCACCGAGGTCGTAGGCATTGACGAGGGACAGTTCTTCGACAACGACCTGGTTCACGTGGCGAACACGCTGGCAGACCGCGGCGTGCGCGTCATCGTCGCCGGGCTCGACCAGGACTACACGGGCCGCCCCTTCGGGCCGATGCCGCAGCTCCTCGCCATCGCCGAGTACATCACCAAGACGCACGCCATCTGCGTGCGCTGCGGCCAGCCGGCCAACTACTCGCAGCGCATCGTTGAGGTCGAGGGCCAGGTCGTCGTAGGCGCCGCCGACGCCTACGAGGCGCGCTGCCGCCGCTGCTTCGTCCCTCACGCCGACGCCCCCACGCGCTACATCACCGAAGCCTGAGACGCCACCGAGGTCAACGACGATGACGAGAAGAAAGCCGTCCGCCCTGCTCACCGCCGCGCTGCTTTTGCTCATCCCTTCGGCCACGCTGGCGCAACACACTCCCGCGCCCGGCTCGCCGGAGCGCAAGGCGATTGCAGACGCGCTGCGCGCGCCCGTCGAGAAGGAATTGAAGAAGAAGGTCGTCTTTAAGATTGACGCCCTGAAGGTTCAGGACGGCTGGGCGTTCCTGCGCGGCGTGCCGCAGCAGCCGGGCGGGAAGAAGATGGACTACAGCGGCACGAAGTACGCGCGAGAGATAGCCGACGACATGTTCGACGACTGGATTTGCGCGCTGCTCCGCAAAGAGGGCGGCCGCTGGCGCGTCGTCACGCACGTCATCGGCGCCACCGACGTGGTCTATGCCACCTGGCCCGAGGACTACAACGCCCCGCGCGCCATCTTCGACATGCCGGAGCCGGAGCAGTAGGCGCACGCGCGCGGCCGCCCCTGCCGCCTTCCTCTATCCGCGCCTTTTTGTGCTATCCTCTTTTCGCTTCCAAGCCCCAAGATAATTAAGGTCGGCTACCATCTCTGCCACGGGAGGAGAATAGTTCATGCGTCTTTTGAACAGCTCGAAGGTGCTGGCGCTGTCGGCGGCGCTCGCCTCTGCGCTCGCCGCCGGCTGCCAGTCGGCCGAGACGAACACGAACGCGACGGCCAACACCGCGACGGGCAACGTCAACGTCAACAGCTCGAGCCCGGCCAACATGACCACCTCGACCGTGACGACCAACACGGGCGTCACCATCGAGGCGAAGGAGCCGGACAAGTACAGCGCCACGGTCGTCGTCCGCGCGGCCACCGCAGGGCAGCAGAGCGCCGCGGGGCAGGCCGAGATAAAGGTCGCGCGCAACGGCTCAGACCGCCGCTACTCCGTGGACACCAAGCAGCTCGGGCAGGGCGAGATAATCTTCCTCGACAAGGCCGACAAGCGCTACCTGATACTCCCCGCGCGCAAGCAGTACATGGAGATAACGTCCGAGATGACCGGCTTCAACATAGACGCCGTGCGCTCGATGACGCCGGGGCAGATGATCGCCTACCTGCAGCGCCAGCAGGGCGTCGAGCGCGTGGGCGAGGAGACCCTGAACACCCGCGCGGCCGTCAAGTACCGCGTCGCGGGCCGCGCGCAGACCGGCACGCAGGCCGGGACGGCGCAGGGCGAGGCATTCATCTACGTTGACAAGGAGACGGGCCTGCCGCTGCGCATAGAGGGCTTCGGCCAGTCTTCGGGGAACGTGCAGGGCGTCTCGGGCGGGAATCTCATAGCCGAGATGCGCGACTTAAAGACCGAGGTTGACCCGTCTCAGTTCGAGATACCGCAGGGCTACGCGCAGATTTCGCCCGAGGAGGTCAAGAGGATGCAGCAGCAGTTCGCGATGATACTGCAAGGCGTGCTGACCTTCCTCAACCAGCAGGCGGGCGCGGCGGCCAACACTTCGACGGGCACGGCGGCGCCCACGGCCTCGCCCTCCGGCACGCGCTAAAACGGGAGCGGGGAGGCTGCCTGTGAGGTACGTTCTGACTATACTGCTCGGGGCCGCGCTCGGCGGCGCCGCGGTCTATTTCCTGTTCGTCGGCACGCCCCGCGCCGCGAACAAGCTGCCGGGCGAGCCGGTGCGCGCGCCCGAGCCCGGCGGGCCTCCGCCCGGCACCGCCGTCGTCGAGCTCGACGAGCAGTTCTTCAACGAGCTGCTCGGCACGGTCTTCACGGAGCTGGGCCAGCCGACCTTCCGCCTCGGCTCGGCCGGGCCGCGGCCCGGCGACGATGAAAAAGGCGCCGGCTTCCGCTACGTCGAGGCGCAGGCCGGCGGGGGCGGGGGCTGCCCGAACCAGGTCGTGATAGCGCCGGAGGGCGGCGGCGTCCGCACGGGGGTGAGGCTCGCGGGGGGCCAACTGCTCGCGCCGCTCGCCTTCAGCGGCACCTACAGCCTCTTCGGCCAGTGCATGAATTTCCGCGGCACGGCCGAGGCGAACGTCGCGCTGCGCTTCGACGCCCCGCAGCAGTCTCTCTACGGCGAGTTGAACGTCGCGGGGGTCACGCTCGAAGGCATGTCGCCCGTCTTCAGCGGCCCCGTCACGCTCTTCGTGCAGAACGCGATAAACCAGCGCGTCAACCCCCTGACCATCATGCGCGGCGAGCAGATTTCGCTCACCGTCCCCGTGCAGGCAACCGGCGGCACGCTCCGCGCGCAGGCCAAAGACATACGCGCCGACATACAGGACGGCCGACTGCGCCTCCACATCACCTACGACTTCAACGGCTCGAAGGGCGCCCCGGCCTCGCCGCCGGGCTGAGCGCTCCTTTACGTTTTCTACGCTCACTCTTAAAATGGCCGCGGCCCGCGGGGGCGCGGCCTCAACTTTTCTCCCAGACCGCACGCGCCGCCCGCCCGGAGTCAGAAGCTATGAATAAGAGAACGTTCGCCCTCAAAGCTTTCGCGCTCGCGGCCCTGTGCCTTCTGGCGACGACCGCGCGCGCCCAGACCGAGACGTGGGCGCCGGCCGAGCCGCGAAGGGTCGTCCCCGAGCGGCTGGCCGTTTACACATGCGACGGGCAGACGCGCGTCGCCGCCTACTGGGTCTTCAGCACCGGCGGCTTCCGCGTCATACAGACGCCCCTCGTGTCGCGCTCGGGGCAGACCGTCACGCTCGACGCGCGCGTGGAGAACTGGACGGGAGCGGTGACGCTCAGCCTCGTCCCCTTCGAGAAGACCTTCGAGCTTGGCGCGCTAGAGCCCGGCGACTACACGCTCGACTTCAGGTCTTGGGGCGCGCCCCTCAAGCAGGCTCAGTTCACCGTGCCGCGGGAGGCGCCGGCGGGCCGTGAGATAGACCGTCCCTGCTTCTTCGTCTCTCAGCACTACCGCGACTTCCTCTCGCGCGAGCCCGACGCGGGCGGCCTCGCCTTCTGGTCGAACGAGCTCCACGCCTGCGGCGCCGACGCTCAGTGCCGCGAGGTGAGGAAGATAAACGTGTCGGCCGCCTTCTTCCTCTCCATAGAGTTCCAGCAGACCGGCTACTTCGTCTATCGAGTTTATAAGGCCGCGCTCGGGCGTGCGCCTTCTTACGCCGAGTTCGGGCCGGACGCCGCGCGCGTCGGCCACCACGTCGTCGTGGGCAGCAACGACCCGTGGGCGCTGCGCCTCAGCTACAACAAGGACGCCTTCGCGCAGGAGTTCGCCGGCCGCCAGGAGTTCCTGGCGCGCTACGAGGGGCTCACGCACGCGCAGTACGTTGACAAGCTCTTCGAGACAGCGGAGTTAACCCCCTCGCAGCAGGAGCGCGACGCGCTCGTCGCGGGCCTCACGGCCTGCGGCTCCTCCGCGCCCGGCTGCCTAACTCGCGCCGCGGTGCTGCGCAAGGTGGCCGAGCACCCTTCGCTCGACCGCAAGCTCTTCAACGAGGCGTTCGTCACCATGCAGTACTTCGGCTACCTGCGCCGCGACCCGGACGAGGGCGGCTTCCAGTTCTGGCTCCAGAAGCTCAACGACAACAACGGCAACTTCGTCCGGGCCGAGATGGTCAAGGCCTTCATCACCTCCATCGAGTACCGCGGGCGCTTCGGCCCGACCTGAGGCGGAAGGAAAACTCTTGACAGCCGGCGCGCGCGAACATAGATTCTCCGCGCACTGTTTTCAGCTCAATAGGTTCGGGAGGTACCGCGGCGGCCCCCCTCGCACGCCGCGCGCCTTCGTCCCTCGCCGTCACTCCCCGGGCG
>DASPKR010000338.1:0-3430 GCA_035627975.1 Pyrinomonadaceae bacterium
CCGGCATCGACAGGGTCTGAACCTCGCGCACCGAATTGGCCTGGCTGCCGATGCCGAGGAAGAGCGCTCCGAGGAGGGTAGAGAGCCCGACCAGAGTGTTGGACGAGACGGCGAAGGCGGGGCAGAGGCGGCTGGCGGCGATGGCCTTCGAGATGTTCGGGACGATGTCCTCCTCGGGCAGCGTCCCCTCCTCGAAGTACTTCTCCATGAGCGCGTCGTCCGACTCGGCGATGACCTCGACCAGCCGCTCGCGCTCCTTGTCAACGAGGTCGCGCCCGGCGGCGGGCATGTCAATCTCTTTGGCCCTGCCGCGCTCGTCGAACTCGTAAGCCTTCATGTGGACGATGTCAACGACGCCCTTGAAGTTTGCCTCCTGGCCGATGGGGAGGGTGAAGGGGACGATGGCGCGGCTGAAGGTCTGGCGGGCGGAGTCCAGCGCGGCGCCGAAGTCGGCGTGCTCCTTGTCCATCTGGTTGATGACGAGCATGCGCGGGGTGATGAACTCGTTGGCGTAGGCCCAGGTCTTCTCGGTGCCGACCTCGACGCCCTTGGCCGCGTGCACGACGACGAGCGCGCAGTCGGAGACGCGCAGCGCGGGCCGGGCGTGCGGGAGGAAGGCGGCGAAGCCGGGCGTGTCTATGAGGTTGACCTTGTGCTCGCGCCACTCGCAGTGCGCGATTGCCTGGTTGAGGGACATCTTGCGCGCTATCGAGTCCTCGTCGTAGTCGGTGACGGTCGTGCCTTCGTCCACCTTGCCCCAGCGCTGCGTGGCGCCGGCGAGGTAGAGGAGCGAGCTTACGAGCTGCGTCTTCCCGGTGTGGCCGTGGCCGATCACGGCTAGGTTGCGTATCTGGCTGGTCGGATAAGCTTTCATGGCGTCAGGTCAGAACTTCCTTTCGAGCGTGTGGTGGCCGGGCGGCTGGCCGGCCTGCGGAGGGGCCGCCGCGGCTTCGCCTTGAATAGAATTGCGCGGGAAAAAACTTCAAGGTCGAGCCAGTAATTTACGCGACCGAAAGGCCGGAGCGCAAGCGGGGGAAAAGGGGGCGCGAGCCGGCGCGCGGCACCGCGTTTGCCGGTGTGTTGACGGGGGGCGCGCACTTCTTTATCGTTACGGGCAGGCTCTCCCGAAACTCTCCCGGCAAACTAATTTTTGGCTTGGAGGAAGCGAGGGATGAGGTTTCAAATCCGTACAGTGCTGAGGGCGGTTAGCGTACTCGCCATCGCCCTGATGATAATGCTGGGGGCGGGGCTGGACGCTTACGCGCACGGGAAGAACAAGCGCTGGAGGCGCGACAACGGCCGCCACCTCGGGTGGACAATCGGCCGCCACCGCGGCTGGGAGCACAGCCGCAGCCGCCACGTCCGCGACGACGACTGGCGCTGGCGCTCCACCTGGCGCCGCCGCCAAGCCCGCCGCGCACGCCGCGAGTGGCGGCGCGACTGGCGCGACGGCAGGCGCGGCTTCGACCGCCGCCAGCTCGCCGCGCGCAGGCTCTACTGGCGGCAGTACCGCTAAACCGAATCGCAGCGACAACAGGGCCGCGAGACTTCAGCTCGCGGCCCTGTCGTGTTCTGCTGTACACTCTCCGTTAAGCTCGTACGCCGGCCACGCCCGCGCAAAACTAATAGTAGCCTTTTTCGTATAATCGAGCATGAAGAGCAAAGAGAAGTGGCAGGAGGTTCTCGACGCCACCAAAGGAGATTCCCCCATGTCTAGCAGCAAGCTCTGGGTCGCGGCGCTGGCGGTGCTCGTCGTCGTCGCGCTAATCGGCGCTGGCGTCGCCTTCGCCAACATCAAGTACACGCAGGAGGGCACCATCAACGTCGTGACGAAGTGGGGCCGCATCGAGCGCGTCTATCGCCCCGAGGACGGCTGGTTCACGACGGTCGCGCCGGGGCGCGAGGCCTACGAGGTCAACATCAAGTCGTTCACGGAGAAGACGCCCGTGCGCGTCACGTCGAAGGACAACGCGGCGCTTCAGGTCGAGATAGCCGTGACGGCCTACACGGACCCCCGCCACGTCGAGGACTACGTGCGCAAGTACGGATTCGACGAGCGGACTCGCCACGAGCGCCGCAACGAGATACTGCACGGCCTGATACAGACCGAGGCGCGCAACGCCTTCGCCGAGTACGGGGCCTACGAGATTTACGCCAACCAGGAGTTCATACAGAAGCGCATCTTCGAGTCGCTCAGGCCGCAGTTGAGCAGCCAACTCCTCCAGACGCTAGAGTCCGTGCAGATAGGCAACCCCGACTTCCTCGACGACCGCATAGAGGCCGCGGCCTCCGGCGTCGTCGCCAACGAGAAGCAGAAGCAGGCCGAGGAGGCGCGCCTAGAGGCCGCGAAGATCGCCGCGCAGACCAAGCAGATAGAGGCGCAGACCTACGCCAACCCTGCGCTCCTTGACATCAAGAAGCTCGAGCTTCAACTCGAGATCGAGCGCGCCCGCGCCGAGGGCATCAAGAACCACCAGGGCTCGCTCACAATCATGTACGGCGGCCAGCCCGGCGTGCAGGTTCAAGTCCCTGCGGGGAGGTGAAAAGGCCGTGAGGTATTTCGTCTTACTCTGGGTCGTCGTGGAGGTCTTGCAGGTGGCCGTCATAGCGGCGCTCGCCGTAGGCTACCGCAACCTACAGCGCAGGCTGGAACAGACCGACCGCTTCGAGCGCGGCGCGCCGCCCTCCGTCACGGAGGGCTGAAGCCGGCTCGGGCGCGAGCCTGGGGCGCGCGGCCGCTGAAGTGCGGCCGCGCGCCCTTCTTTTTTTCGCGGGCGGGGACCGTCCCCGCCCGTACAGAATTTCGTTGACAGGCGCGGGGGTTAGGCATAATCTTTGGCCGCCGCGAAAAGCGTTGACGAAAGCCTCGATCTCGTCAGTCTCACGAAAGCGTGTTTTATCGGCAGGCTTCGACTCGCCCCTTCCACCGACGCCGCCCTTCCTTTCGTCAGAGGCTCTTACAACCCCCACGCTTTATCTGAGATCGCAGCGCCCTGCGCCCCCCTAGCGGCCTTAGAACCCTCGTCCTTGAAAACTTCGACTGCGCGCGCCGCCCGGACGGGGCGCGCGTCTCACACGCGATTGTCCTCGAAGGGGGGCGGCCGCCGCGCGCGGCCACGGCCCCCGGCTTCCCTGTCGGCACAGACAGGCCCACCCCGGGAGAAAAAATCATGAGCGAAGAATACAAGGAAGGAGAGCGGGATTACGGGGAAGGAGGCGGGGCCGAGATAGGCTTCGACGACTTCGTCGCGCGGATAGTGCGCGACCCTAACGACCCGCCCGACCTGCTGCTGCTATCGGGCTACCTCGGCTCCTCGTCCGAGGAGGGCCACGTCCGCCTATACCTGAACGAGGAGCTGAGTCGCTACGTCGAGATACCGGAAGGCGCCATACGCCACACGCAGGAGATACCGCCCGAGCAGTCGCCCCT
>DASPKR010000339.1:0-2807 GCA_035627975.1 Pyrinomonadaceae bacterium
TTCAAGAGGTTCACGCGCCTGCTGGGCCGTCTGGCCCTCGCCGAGTCGAAGCTCAGGGAGGACTGCCGCCTCAAACAACTGCTCGCCCTCTTCACACTCGTGCGCGAGGAGGCGGGCGAGCTGCTCGACTTCATCGAGAACCGCGCGCTCCATGCCGAGGGGCTCGACGCGAAGGCGCGCGAGCTGCTCGACAGCACCTCCTACGCAGTCAGGATGGAGCTTCGCAAGGCGTTCGAGCACGAGCTGGCAGGCTTCTGTTCGCTGCGACTGCCCACGCAACTCTTCGCGAGGGTCGAGAACGCATGCGGCCTCCTGCGCGACTGCTTCCGCCAGTCGGTCGTCGCGCTAGCGCAGGGGCTCGACCCTTCGCTCGACGGCGCGTGGCTCTTCACTCAGTTCGAGACGAAGCTCCAACAGTCGCTCGCGCTCAGGCTAGAGCTCTGGCGGCTCATGCGCTTCGTGCGCGGCACAGTCTCGGCGTCAGAGCCGCCGCCGGCCGAGGCCGTCCGCGAGCGCCTGCTCTCGTTCAGGCAGGGCGGCCAGCGCTTCCTCATGTACAAGGACTTTGAGCCGTTCGAGCGCTTCGTCGAGGAGGTCGAGGACTCGCGCAGCCCCGAACAACTCGCCGCCGTTCTGCACCGCTTCGACGCCTTCCTCGAAACCCTCTTCGGACAAGTCAACATGCGAGCCGTGCTCGCAGAGCACCCCTTCGAGCCCCCGGCCGAGTGAAGAGCTTCGCTCAAGCCTTTAGCGATTCGGAATCAGCGGCCGGGCGCGAGCCGTGCGAAAAGGTCGCCGAGCAGCCCGAACGAGGAGCGCGTCCTCTTCTCGAGCCCGTCCTCGGCCAGACGGGTCTCGCTCAAGCTGTAACCCCCACGTGGCAAATCTGAAGTTGACTGCCCGCCGGCGCCCCCTTCATCAACGCGCCGGCCGAAGCGTGCGAGCACGGCGCGCGCCGATTCGCTGTCGTCCGTCAGAGTCCGCACGAAATGAGAGCCGTCGAAGATTGAGCCGGCCGCCGCGCCCGGCCCTCGCGGGCCGCCGAAGGCGCGGTTCTCGGCGCGGGCAGCGAGGCAGGCGCGCACGTCCTCCTCGGAGCCGGTGAGCAGGTAGCCGGCGAGGAACGCGGCCGCGCCCGGCCCCGCCTCGGCCGAGACGAACAACTCCGCGTCGCCCACGCGCTCGGCGCGCGCGCGCGCGCCCAAATGCTCTCTCACCAGTTTTCTCAGCGCCGCCTCGTCGCGCGCCGAGGCGGCGAGCACTTTACCTTCGCTCTCGACGCCCAGTCGCGCCGTCACCAACTCCGGCCCGCACGCGCGCAAAAACTCGACCGGCTTCTCGACGCCGTATGGCTTCACAAGCGCCTCTAGCCCGAACGTTACGAAGGGCGCTCGTGAAACGTCCACGCGTGCCGAGAGGGCGGCGTTCGTGCCGCGCCACGCGAGGTCGGGGTTGCGGAAGTTGTAGGCAGAGACTTGGTATACGCCCGCAGGCACCAACGCGAGCGCGCCGCCGCCTTCGCCCGGCGCGGCGGTCGCGAACGCGGGCTGGAGCCGCGCGGTAACGTCTTCGGGCAGCGATACGAAGTACCGATCCTCTATGCTCCCCTCGACGAGGCGCGAACTCCAGCCGACGCCCAGCACGGTCTGGTTGATTAGCCGCGGAAGCTCCGCCGCCATGATGCTCTGTGCTTCCGGCTTTTGCGTTATCCCGCCAACGAAAACCGGCGCGAGCACCTCGAAGATTTTCGCCGCGCTCCCCTTCGGCGCGAACCCGAACGCGAGCGCGCCGCCGGATTCGACCCGCGCGCGCATCTCGCCCAACTGCGCGACGCCCGAGAGGCTCGGCCGCGCGCCCCTCTTCGCCTCAAGGCAAGCTCGAACGGCCGCCTCGTCGTTGCCGACGACGGCGACGCCGCCCGAAACCGACGCGATTATCCTCCGCTTCGAGCCCGACTGCTCGGCCCATGTGACGAAGGCGTCGCCGTCAACCTCCTTCCTCTCCACGCTCACGGCGCCGAAAGTCTTCTGCGCGAAGTCTCCAACCAGCTTCTCTATCACGGGGCGCGCGCGCCACTCTGAGGTGTGAGTTTCGGCCACCAGCGCCGCGCGGGGCGAAAATTTGAGCGTCGCCCCCGGCTCCTCGGTCGCGTCGAAACCCAGCACGGCCACCGCGACCCGTGCGCGCGCGAACACCACCGTTTCGCCACGCCCGACCCCTGTCAGCACGGCAAGACGGCTCAGCCAGCCCGCGCCGCCGGATTTGACCCCCTCGCGCGGGGCGAGGGCGCGCCAGGCGTCCGTCGAGGTGTAGGCAGCGAGTATGTCAGGCAAACTGTCGGCTTCGAGATAGATGAGCGTGTCGGCAGGCACGTAGGCGGCCATGTCAACCCTCTCGGGGCGCGACCACCACACCCACGCGACGGCCGCGACGGCGAGTAAGCACAGGACGATGAACACCTTGCGGAGCGTCGTCATACGCCGTGCATCGTAACTTTCGCACACGCGCCAGGCAAGGCCGACACAGAGACGAAAAGCGCCCCGCGCGCCGGCCCGACCCTTGCTCTGATTCACGTCCCGAAGTAGAAAAACTTTCTGGAATTCGTCGCCCGAAGGTTCAGGAAGGCGGGCTAAACGATAATTATTCAATGAGTTAAACCATGCAAAATAGTGGTTGACACTTGTGACGCCGCTAGTTTATATTTTCAGTGGCAGGAGTGATTCGCTCGTTCAGCCGTAGCGGGTCAACTCTTTGAAGGTCGGCGGGGTGGGGCGCGGCGAGCGCCCGCGGGCTCCCGGCCCGACCTC
>DASPKR010000340.1:0-9243 GCA_035627975.1 Pyrinomonadaceae bacterium
CCACTCGTCTTGAAAAAAGAGGCCCGCGTAGGTGTTGCGCTGCACCGACTCCGTGCCGAAGCGCTGGCGGAAGCGCGAGGGCGCGGAGGCAAGGAAGTCGCCGGCGCTCGTGAAGCTGTAGGTGCCGCCCGCGTCCGAGAGGTCTAGGAAGACGGAACGAACTCGATGCAGGTCTGCGCCGAGCTTGAAGGCGTGCGCGCCGCGCAGGACGGTGAGCGTGTGTTGTAGCTGGAAGCGCGTCTCGGCGCGGTCGGTCGCGCCCGCCGAGGACGAGCCTGCGACGAGAGTGCCGGAGCGGTCGGCCGCGTCGTCGGAGTCGAGCGGGTCGTTGACGTTGATGAGGACGACGGGGCCGCTTCTTTCTGTGGCGCGGAGCGAGGGGCGGAGGCGCGAGAACTGTACGCGGAGCTGGCTGACGGCCGAAGGCGAGACGACGAAGTTGTCCGTGTAGGAGAGCGCCTCGGTGTCGCGCCCGCGCGATTGCAGCGCGCCGGGAAGTCGCAAGCCCCCGCCGAACTGCCGCAGGTTCTTCGACCGCCCGAACTGTAAAAGGAAGGTGCCGTTGTGCGCGCCGCCGAACTCCCGGTCGAGCCGGGCCGTGAGCGCGTGCGTGCGCGAGGGCGTCGAGACTCGTTCGACGAAGGGCGCAAGCTCGGCGGGCTGGTTCGGCTGCGTGGCCGAAGGCTCGAAGCGGCGGCCCTCGAGCGTGGTGGGCGCGGGCAGCGGGAAGGCCGGGTTCCGCCCGATCGGCACGAGTGCGTCCACGAGCGCGGAGTCGAGCAACGACGCGTGTTCGTATGCCACGAAGAAGAAAGTCCGCGTACCCTCGCCGCGGAGGCTCGCGGGGCCGCCCAGCGTGAAGCCGGGGTTGTGCTCCTGCAAGGGCAGACGGCCGAGCCCTCGGCGGTTGTTCGACCAGGTGTTCGCGTCGAGCGCCTCGTCTTTGAAGAAGTAGAAGGCTCGACCGCGCAGTTGCCTTGAGCCGCTGCGAGTGCGTAGGTTGACGCGCCCGCCCGAGGCCCGCCCGTACTCGGCCGAGAACTGGTTAGTGATGGCCTGCACTTCCTCCACGGCCTCGGCCGAGGGCTGGAAGCGCTCGCGCGCGGAGCGGTCGTCGTTGTTGTCGAGCCCGTCCACGGTGACGTTGTTCGAGTACGCGGGGCCGCCCGAGAGCGCGAAGGTTCCGGCCTCCTCGGGCGTCGTCGCCGCGCGCGTGGCGGAGCCGCCGCGCCCCGAGGCGTCGCGGTCTTCGGCCGCGTCTCGCGTCGCGAGCGGCTCTTCCGTCACGCCGCCGAGCGTGAAGACGAAGTCGAGCGGCGAGCGGGTCGCGAGCGGGAGCCGCTCGATCTCCTCGCGCGTGACGGCGCCGCCCACGACCGTGCGCGTCGCGTCAACGGCCCGCCCCGGCTCGGCGGCCGAGACGGTCTGCTCGGCGCTCACTGACTCGGGCCGGAGCGTGAAGTCGAGCCGCAGGCTCTGGCCGGCGGAGAGGGCTAGGCCGCGCCTCTCTTCGGCGGCGAAGCCCGCGCGCTCCACCCGCAGCGAGTGCTCGCCTGGCCGAAGCTCGACGAAGCGGTAGCGGCCCGCGCCGTCCGTCTCGGTCGTGCGCGCGAGGCCCGTCTCGGCGAAGACGGCCGTGACGCGAGCGCCGGCGACGACCGCGCCGTGCTGGTCTGTGACGACGCCGCCTACGGACGCGTCGTCAAGGTCTTGGGCGCCGGCTGTTATGAAGTGTGAGAGGGCGAGCAGGAGGGACAGGCAGAGGGGGAAGCGTTTCATGTCGTTCGTCTCCGTGGCGGCCGCGCGGGCGGCGCCGTCCAGCGCGCAGGCGTGCGCGCGTCAGTTGAGACGAACTTTTAGTGTTGCGATGCCCCCGGCGAAGTAAGGTGGGTCGGGCGGGCGCGAACTTTATCACCCGCCGGCCGGGGATTACAAGGCCATTCCCAGGGGCGGAGTGTTCTCCGCCCCTAGTTGACTTTCAGCGCGAGACTCTTCGTGATGCCGTTTGCCGTGGCGTTGATTGTCGCCGAGGTCGGCGCCGCCACGTCATACGCCTGCACTCTGAAGGTCGCCTGCGTCTGCCCCGCGCCGACGGCGACCGAGTTAATCGGGTTGCCGTCAGAGCCGACAGGGCGGGCCACGGCCGCCCTACTGGTCGAGAGCAGGACTAACTGGCCGCCCGCCGGCGCCGGGCACGCTAAGGTCATCGTCATCAGCACCGTCGCGGGGCCGGTCACAGTGTTGGCCGGAGCATCCATCACCAGATTCTTCACGCCGTTGGGCATGACAGTCAGCGTTCTGCTGTGGGCGGTCGTGCCGAAGTTAGCGTCGGCGGGCCTGGCCGTAACACTGCCTACCGTCTTAGCGCCGACCGGGGAGGCCGTCACGGTGATAGTGGCCGAGGTCGCGCCCGCCGGGATTGTCACGCTTCCCGGCACCGAGGCCGCAGGGTTGTCATTCGTCAGGTTAATGAGCACGCCGCCCGCCGGGGCTTTCGCGTTGAGCGTAACACTCAGTGCCGACGACTGGCATAGGCCCGTTACGGTCGAAGGGGACAACGACAGCCCGTTCAACACAGGGGGCGCGACGACAAGCTCCGCCCTCCGCGCATGACTCTGGTAGGTGGCCGTGACCTCCACTTTCGTCGGCGCCGAGACGCTCTTCGTTGCCACCGTAAAAATTTTGCTGGTGGCGCCGGCGGCCACCTTGACGTATGAGGGGACAGTCGCCGCCGCCGTGTTGCTCGACGAGAGATAGACCGTAGCCCCCGTCGAGGGCGCCGGCGCCGCGAGCGTGACCGTGCCCACCGAAGACTTCGTGCCGGTGACGCTCGCCGCGCTCAGCGTGAGCGAAGAGAGCGGCCCTCGGTCGGCGCACGCGAGCAGCGCCTCACTGACGTTAAGGCGCCCCCCGGTCGTAGTGACGCCTGACAGCGAAGGCACCTGATCAACGTTGCCGAGAAGGTTGTCCTTGAGCGCGGCCGTGCCCAGCGGGCAACGGGAGAGCACCAGCGCGGCGGCCCCGGACACGTGGGGGGTGGCCATAGAAGTCCCGCTGAACCAGTCGTAAGAGCCGCCGACTATAGTCGAAAGGATGAAGACGCCGGGCGCGGCCAGGTGAACCCTCCCCGCACCGTAGTTGGAGAAGTAAGCGAGGGCATCCCTGTTGTCCGTCGCCGCCACCGACACGACGTTGGGCGCGTCATAACTCGCCGGGTAAAACGGCACGACGTTATTGTCCGAGCCCTCGTTGCCCGCCCCGGCGACGAACAACATGTCGTTCTCGCCGGCGCGGTTGATCTGGTCGAGGAGCGCCTGGGAGGGCTGCCCGCTCCAGCCCCAACTGTTCGAGAGCACGCGAACGTTGGCGCCCCCGATGGCGGCGAAAGCCTGCTTGGCCTGGATGGCGAAATCGAGCGCGTCGAGGGCGTCGGCGAGGGTGCCGCTCCCGTCCGCCGCTAAGAATTTAAGGCCCATCATGCTCGCCGTCTGGTTGACGCCCACCACCCCGACGCCGTTGTTCCCGCCGGCCCCGATGGTGCCGGCGACGTGCGTGCCGTGGCTGTGATCGTCCATCGGGTCGCAGGTTCTGGTGATAGCGTTGAAGCCGTGCGTGCCCGCCTCGCAGCGGATGGTCTGCCCGCCGATCTGTACCGTGAAGGGCGCGGGCGCCGACCACATGTTGGCCGTCAGGTCGGGGTGATTGTAGTCAACGCCGGTGTCAACCACGGCGACTACAACGTCGCGCGAGCCGGTGGACACGTCCCAGGCCGGCTCGGCGGCGATGTCTGCGCCCTGAGTTCCCGGGCCGGCGCCGCTCGTGTAGCCGGTGTTGCGCAGGCCCCACAGCTCGGAGAAGTAAGTGTCGTTCGGCAGGGAGCTAGGGCGGATAACGAAATTGGGCTCGGCGTAGAGGACGTCGTCGCGCTCCGAAAACTCCTGCACCAAAGCGGCCGTGTCTTTGCCGCGCGAATGGAGCAGCCGCGCCCCGGCGCCGCCCACCTTCCGAACCAACTCGGCGCCCGCCCCCTGCTCGGCCCGAGCGACGCTCTCGGCGGAGGCCGAGTCGCGGAACTTGACCAGCACCTGCCCGGCGACGACCTCCCTCCCTCCGAAGAGCTCCCTCTTCCACGCCCCGGAGCCCTGACCGTTTTGCCGGGCATCATGGCCCGCGGGGAGCGCGTGCTGCCTCGGGCTGAGGCTATCACCTGCTCTGGTGACTGCCGGAGACGCCGCGCACAGGATGGTAGTGGCGGCGAGCGCCCAGGCCGTTACGGCCCTAAGCCTTCTGCTGAATTTCATAATGTATGTCTTACCGCCCCCGCCCGCAGTCACACGCAGTAACGAGCGTCTGCCTGCGCAGGGCGCGGCGTTGCCGCAAGGGGCTTCCTACATCGGTCGTGGTTGTGAAGATGAGGGGAGCGTCAGCCGAATACCGGCGTTGTTACGAGAGCCAGCATTGGATACTTTCGGGGAAGAATTAGTTGCCTGCGCTCACGCGGCGGGCCGGCCGGAATACGAGGGTCACGACGGCCGGGCTTGGGCATGAAAGCTACGCTGTTCGCGGGGCGTTCCGCCCGCCGCCGGGCGTCGCGCCGGCGGCGCAGGGCGCGACGGGATTAGCACGCCGCGACTTCACTGGCGCGCCCCGGCGGGCGGCGCCAGGCGGTTGTATTTGCGCATGATTTCGCGCAGCCGGTCGTGGGGGATAGCGTACGCACGCACGTCGTCGGCCCCGGTCATCGTTTCCGCCGCGAGCATTGCGTTCGTCACGGCCTCTTCCGTCGCCTGGACTGCGGCGCTGAAAAGCGGGTCGAGCCTTTCGTTCGGCAGCATAGTGAGCGCGACGGTGCCTTTGTCGGCCGCCGCCCCGGCGTTGGCCGTGGAGAAGGCGACGAAAATGTCGCCGGAAAAATTGCTCGCTATGCTCCCCTCCCGGCCGAGGCCGAGCGCGGCCCGCTTGACCAGCCGGTCGAGCTGGTGCGGCAGCAGGGGGGCGTCCGTCGCGACCACGATGATGATTGAGCCCAGCTCCGGCTGCGGGCGCTCCGGCGGCGCCCCCGCCTGCCCGCAACGGGGCAAGCCCCGCAGGAACTCCTGCGAAGGGGCTTCGGCGCCCGCCGCGCAGACCGTCGCGTCGGGGAACTCAATGCCCACGGGAACGCCGGCGATGCGCAGGCCGCGGCGCGACCCGTAGTTACACTGGACTAGCACGCCGACGGTGTAGCCGCCCGACTCCGCCGCCAGCACGCGCGACGAAGTGCCGATGCCCCCCTTGAAGCCGTTGCAGAGCATCCCCGTCCCGCCGCCGACGTTACCCTCCGCGACGCGCCCGCCCGCCGCCCCGTCCAGAGCGGCGAAGACGTGCTGCGGCTTGACGTGAAAGCCGTTGATGTCGTTGAGGACGCCGTCGTAAGTTTCCGCCACCACCGGGTAGGTGAAAAGGAATTTGCGGCCGTTCTTGATTTCCCAGTCTATGGCCGCGTCGCGCACGACGCCCACGCTGTGAGTGTTCGTGATGAGTATCGGCCCCTCCAGGAAGCCGGACTCCCTGACCCACGTCGTGCCGGTCATCTCGCCGTTGCCGTTCAGAGGGAACCAGGCGGCGAAGACCGGGTCGAACGACTTTCTGCCGCGCGGCAGAACCGCGGTGACGCCAGTGCGCACGGGCCCTTTCCCCACCACCAGCCGGCCGCTCCCCGAAATCAAAGTCGTGTGCCCGACCTCCACGCCCGCCACGTCCGTAATCGCGTTATGCGCCCCCGGCAGGCCCTCGAACGGGACGCCCAACTCACGCGCCCTCGGTTTGGCCTGGGCAAAGGACGGCCCGGCGTCAACGACGCCCCACGCCGCGGCGCCCGCGAGCAAAGCGGTCAGCAGAAGCACGCGCCCCGGCAGTAAAGTGATTTTCCGAATCATCCGCTCTCCCTCCCTCCGCCGCGGGGCCGCGGCAGAAGCCGCAGGGTCACGCACTCTTTTATTTAACCGTCGCCTGCTTCCGCCCGACCGCGAACAGGCTCTTAGACGAGCGCACGTACATCACGCCGTCCGACAGGGCAGGCGTTGCCATCAGCAGCTCCCCCATCGAGTTCGTCGCGACGTGGGCGAAGCTGCGGCCGGCCTTGACGACGAGCATCTCGCCGTCCTCGTTCGAGAGGTAGAGCTTGCCGTCGGCGGCCACCGGCGACGCGCTGAAGCCGCTGCCCACGAGCGGCAGCCGCTGCCGGTATATCTCCTCGCCCGTCCGCAGGTCGTATGCGTCGAGGAGGCCGTTGTTGGCGAGCACGTAGAGTATGCCGTTATAGACGAGCGGCGTCGGCATGTACGGGCCGCGGCCCGTGCGGCTCCACGCGACCGCCTCGCTCTGCGACTTGCCTTCGGGCAGGGTCAGGTCTCCGCGGGCGCCGGCACGCACCACGAAGATGGGGCGCTCGGGCGCGCGGCCGCTGGCCACGACGAACAGGCCGTCGGAGAAGATGGGGGTCGGCGCCGTTATCTTCGAGCTGCGCCCGAGCCGCCACAACTCCTTCCCCGTGCGGGGGTCGTAACCCCGTATGTAGTTCGACGCGTTCGCGACCAACTCCGGCCCCGAAGGAGTCAGCGCGACGGTCGGCGTCCCCCACGACGGTAACTCTTCGCGGTCGGTCTTCCACACAGTCCTGCCGGTGCCGGCGTCCAGTGCAAGGATGAACGAGTCATGCTGGGTGTCGCACTGTAGGATAACCAGGTTGTTCCAGATGACGGGCGAGCTGGCCGGCCCCCATTCGTAGGTAGGGATGTCGTAGGCGCCGAGGTCGAGGCGGCCCAGGTCAACCTTCCAGAGGAAGCGCCCGTCAACGTCGTAGGCGTAAACGCCTTGCGAGCCGAACCACGCTACGACCGTGCGGCCGTCCGTGGCGGGGGTCGAGTTGGCGTAGGTGGATTTGATGTGGCGCTTGTCCACGGGCGCGCCCTCGAAGGCCGTGCGCTCCCAGAGGACTTTGCCGGTTCGCTTGTCGAGCGCGTAAAGCGCCCAGCGGTGGCGCGAGCGATCCTGCGAGGCGTCGCCGTCCCCGTACAGGCCGGGGCGGAAGGTCGCGTTCGGCTCGCTGCTGACGGCGCTCGTGACGAAGATTCTGCTTCCCCAGACGACGGGGCTCGAGTGCGCGAGTCCGGGGATCGGCGTGCGCCACAGGATGTTCTCGCCCGTCCTGCCGTCCCAGCGGTCGGGGAGGCTCTGCCCGTCAGCCACCCCGGAAGCCTGCGGCCCGCGGAAGGAGGGCCAACTCCCCCTCGGGCTGCCCGGCTCGAGGCGCGAGGGCGCGCGCGCGCCGGCCGTCCTCACGATGCGCCGCGCGGGCGCGGCTTTCATCTCCCCGGCGGGCGACCAGGTGCTGCGGTCGAGAATCATTCGTCGCGGCGTGCAACCGTCCGAGACGAGGTCGAAGCTCACACGGCCGCCGTCCACCCGCACACGGTATCGCCCTGGGCCGTCGCAGCCGGGCGGGCCGCCCGGCTGCGATAACAGCTCAACCTCGTCGCCCTCCCTTTTCCACCGGCCGTTAATCGAGGGCCAGCGGTCGCCCTCCAGTGTGAACGCGCCGTCGGGGCCGAACCGCGCGACGAAGACGCCGAACTTCAACGGGTAAGACGGCACCTGCGCGCCCGCCTGTTGGCCGGCCGCGGGCGCGGTGCCGGCGGCGCTCACAATCACGGCCGCGAGCGCCAGCGCGAGCCCTAGCCTTCCGCAATCAATTCTTTTCATTCGCCTCCGTTCACCGAGCCAGCCGCCCGGACAGCCAGAATGACCCGCTCACCACCCCGCCCCGCACAATCGGCCCGTTCAACAGAACCGGGTCGGCCACCACATCAATCTCTCCGCCGAGCGTGCTGACCTTCGCCCAACAGAACTCACTCCCCGTTACCGGGTTAGCCAATATTGCCGTCTCCAACACATGCCCCGTGAAGATCGCGTAAGCCTGCGGGGGCTCCGGGGATTCGCCGCCGGGCGTGAACAACCCTGAAGGTATGAACGACTCAGGCGCGAACTTGACCTCTCCGGGCTGTGACCGTTCATAAGATTCGTCGCTCTCGAAGGACTGCAACTCGTGCGCGAACGCCGCCAGCCGCGCCCGCGAAATGGCCGGGAGGTTTAGGTCGTCATGCAGCTTGTAATCGGGGGCGTCGAAGACGAACGGGTATTCACCCGCCTCCGGGTCTTCACCTTGGGGGTCGGCCCAGGCATAGAAGCCGCCGTCTAACGGTTGTTCCTCCGACCTGACAACCCGTCGCGTCAGGCCGACGCGCATTAACGCGCTCCCGCTGAAGTGAGGGCTGAGGCCCGTCACACTTTCTTCCCCGTCGAGTTGAAGCCACAACTCCACACCCCCGCCGGGAGACCACCTCACGTAGGCGCCGCCCGCGACCTCAATCCGAAGGCCCTCCTCATAAGCTCGTAAGGCGAGCTGTTGATATTCCTCTTCCGTTTCGATCAGAAAACCTATATCGGACATGTGACTCGGCATGACTTTTCTCTACCGAAGCTGTTGCGATGAGAGTCCGCCCTACGCCGGGCATTAGCCGCGCTCTAAATATAACTGGGGTTTTTAAGGAAGTGGGGTTGACGCCCAAGACTCGTTTCAGCTTTTCGCGGCTCGACACGCTCGTACTGCGCGCCGCGACAAGGGCATCATGCGCCCGCCCTCGGAGTGCGCGATCAAAGAGCTGCTCCGAGGGCGGGCGCGCCCGGCGAACATAGTCGAGCTCGACCCCGGCAACGAAGGCGGCGCGAGCCCAACGAGCTTAAGACCTTCCCCCCGAGCCCGCCCCATGCTCGTCGGGCGCGAGTCGCTCATTCCACGTAGAAGCCGATTCGTTCGACCGCCGTGCGGTTGGACGTTCGGTCGGTGGCGGTCAGTTGCAGGGTGTAGCGGCCCGGCGGCAGTTGGTCGAGCGAAAGCTCCGACCAGAAGGGCAGGCGCGCGGGGTCGTCTGCTAGCGGGACTTTAAACGCCTGCGTGGTAATAAGCGGCGTGGGCCCGCGAAAGACCTGCGCCTGAAGCTGCACGTCACGGCCCCCCGCGCCGCCCGCGGGCGCGGAGTTGTAAACGTACGTCTGGAAGCGCAGGACGCTGGCGCGCGCGAAGCGGCGGTCAACGTCAACCGCGACGGCGCGCGGCCGGCCCGCTTCCCCTTCAGCGGGGGCGCCCTGCGAGTCGCGCTCGCCGAGGAGGATGCTGCTTAGGACGAGGCCGCCTTTCGAGAG
>DASPKR010000341.1:0-2345 GCA_035627975.1 Pyrinomonadaceae bacterium
GTGGACACCAAATGGGGCGGCGCTAAATCCTTCTTCGGCGGCGAAGGTCTCTTCGTGCTGCAAGTCACGGGCACCGGGCTCCTGCTCGTCTCATCCTTCGGCGCGATTCATCGCAAACGCCTTCAGCCGGGCGAGCGTTACGTCGTTGACACGGGCCATCTGGTCGCGTGGGAAGGAACGACGCAATACTCTCTGCGCAAGGCTGCACAAGGATTTTTCCGCAGCATGATGAGCGGCGAAGGCATCGTCGCGGAGTTCGTGGGGCCGGGCGAGATTCTTATACAGACGCGCAACCTCGCGGCCTTCGCCGGCCTGCTCAAGCCCTTCTTCCCGACGCAGGGCGGGGGCGGGGGCGGCTGGAGCGTCGGTAGCTGACAGGGCGCGTGGAGATTTTGCGGGCCTTATGAACAACACTTTGACCGAACAGCCGCGCGCGGCCGCGGAGAAGGGTGGCCTCCCCGGTTCGGGGCGCCGCGTGAGCATCGTCGGCGTCCCCTGCGGGTTCGGCCAGTCGATAGCAGGCGTCGACCTTGGGCCGGCGGCGATGCGCGTCGCGCGCCTAAGGCAGCGCCTCGCTAGCCTCGGCTACGAGGTGCGCGACCTCGGCGACATACGCGTCGAGTGCTCTGACCTGCCGCAGCCCCCGCCGCAGGACCGTCTCAAGTACCTCGGCCAGATTACGGAGGCCTGCACGGCGCTCGCGGCGGACGTCAGGAAGGTGCTGGCTGACGGCGAGACGCCCGTCGTGCTCGGCGGCGACCACTCGATCGCAATCGGCACGGTGTCGGGAGTCACGTCCTTCTACCGCGAGCGCGGCGAAACGGTCGGCCTCATTTGGTTCGACGCGCACGCTGACATGAACACGCCGGAGACGAGCCCCTCGGGGAACATACACGGCATGCCGCTCGCGGCCCTGCTCGGCTACGGGGCGCCGGAGCTTACGCGCCTCGGGGGCTTCGCGCCCAAGATCGACCCCGCCCTCTGCGCGCACATCGGCGCGCGCGACGTCGACCCCGGCGAGCGCGAGTTGATACGCCGCCTCGGCATACGCTTCTTCACCATGCGTGAGATTGACGAGCGCGGGATGAAGGCCTGTATCGAAGAGGCGATAGCGATTGCGTCGAAGGCTTCGGCCGGCTACCACGTCACGTTCGACGTGGACGCGCTCGATCCCGGCGACGCGCCCGGCTCCGGCACGGTCGTGCGCGGCGGGCTGACATACCGCGAGGCGCATTTGGCGATGGAGAAGATCGCCGAGGCCGGCGGCGCGCTCTCCCTTGAGATGGTCGAGATAAACACGGCGCTCGACATCAACAACCGCACGGCGGAGCTGGGCGTCGAGCTGATTCTCTCGGCGCTGGGCAAGACGATACTTTAATGGTGCGGCCTCCCTGAGAGCCTTGGGCATGCCAGAGAAGATACGTGTCGGTGTGATTTTCGGGGGCCGCTCCGGCGAGCACGAAATTTCCGTGCGCTCCGCGCGCTCGGTGGTCGAGGCGTTCGACCGCGAGCGCTACGAGGTCATACCCCTTGCGATAACGAAGGAGGGGCGCTGGCTCTCGCCCGCCGAGTCGGCGCGCTCTCTCCCGGAGGAGGCGCGCAGGTTCCTGCCCGAGGCAGTGGGCGACGCGCGGACGGCCGTCACAATCGTCGGCGACCCCTCGCGCGCGGGCCTGCACCGCCTCGACGCAGACGGCCAGGCGGGGGCGCCGAAGCCGCTCGACGTAATCTTCCCCGTGCTGCACGGCACGTTCGGCGAGGACGGAACGATTCAGGGCCTTCTGGAGATGGCGGGCGTGCCTTACGTCGGCTGCGGCGTGCTGGCGTCTAGCTGCGGGATGGACAAGGTCGCGATGAAGGCGCTCTTCCGCGAGGCGGGGCTGCCCGTATGTAAGTACACCTGGTTCTTGCGCTCCGAGTGGGAGCGTGACCCCGAGCCCGTCTCCCGCCGCGTGGCTTCCGAGATCGGCTTCCCGTGCTTCGTCAAGCCCGCGAACCTCGGCTCGTCGGTCGGCGTTTCTCGCGCGTCGGACGAGCGCACGCTCGCCGACGCGGTCGCGCTCGCCGCGCGCTACGACAGGAAGGTGATGGTCGAGGAGGGGCTGGACGCGCGCGAGATAGAGTGCGCCGTGATGGGTAACGACGAGCCGGAGGCGAGCCTCCCCGGCGAGTACGTCGTCCACGACGAGCAGGCGAAATTCCTAGACTACACGGAGAAGTATTCGAGCACGGGCCACGTCGAGTTCGTCGTCCCCGCGCCCCTGACCGAAGAGCTCACGGAGCGCGTGCGGAGCATGGCCGTCGTAGCCTTCAAGGCCGTGGACGGCGCCGGCTTCGCGCGCGTT
>DASPKR010000342.1:0-3197 GCA_035627975.1 Pyrinomonadaceae bacterium
GTGCATGCGCATGAGGCGCCCCACGCGCTCCTTCGTCCCCTTCACGGAGTTATAGACGTAGGAGCCGCCGCGGACGGTGCCGGAGTAGATGCGCACGAACGAGAGCTGGCCGAGGTGCTTGTCGGCCATGATCTTGAAGACCAGACCGGAGAACGGCGCCGAGGGGTCTGCGGGCCGCGCCTCCGTCTCGCCCGACTTCGGGCTCGTCCCCTCAATCGCGGGTATGTCGAGCGGCGAGGGCAGGTAGTCCACGACGGCGTCGAGCAGCGTCTGCACGCCCTTGTTCTTAAACGCCGAGCCGGTGACTACGGGGACGAGTTTGATGGCAATCGTTCCCTTGCGCAGGGCCGCGCGAATCTCCGCCTCGGTGAAGCTGGCGCCCTCGTCTTCGAGGTAGCGCTCCATCAGGCTCTCATCAGCTTCGGCGGCGGCCTCCAAGAGCTTGTGGCGCATCTCGGCGGCCTGCTCCTGAAGCTCGGCGGGGATGTCGGTCGTCTCGTACTCGGCGCCCTTCGTCTCGTCCATCCAGATGAGCGCCTTCATCGTGATTAGGTCAACGACGCCCTTGAACTGGTCTTCGAGGCCGATGGGGATTTGCAGCGCGACGGGGTTCGCGCCCAGCCGCGTGATGATTGACTGGAACGAGCGGTCAAAGCTGGCGCCCGCGCGGTCGAGCTTGTTGATGAAGCAGATGCGGGGGACGCCGTACTTGTCGGCCTGGCGCCAGACGGTCTCCGACTGCGGCTCGACGCCCGCGACGCCGTCGAAGACGGCCACGGCGCCGTCGAGCACGCGCAGGGAGCGCTCGACCTCCATCGTGAAGTCCACGTGGCCGGGCGTGTCAATGATGTTGATGCGGTGCTCGACGCCCGAGCGCTTCCAGAAGCAGGTCGTCGCGGCGCTGGTGATAGTGATGCCGCGCTCCTGCTCCTGCTCCATCCAGTCCATCGTCGCGGTGCCCTCGTGCACCTCGCCAATCTTGTGCGAGACGCCCGTGTAGTAGAGCACGCGCTCGGTCGTGGTGGTCTTGCCGGCATCAATGTGCGCCATGATGCCGATGTTCCGGAACTTACTCAGGTCGTGCTTAGCCATAACGGGACCCCGTGAACTGTGGGCCGACGCCCGCTTACCACTTGTAGTGGGCGAAGGCCTTGTTGGCCTCGGCCATGCGGTGCGTGTCGTCCTTCTTCTTGACGGCGTTGCCGCGGTTGTTCGCCGCGTCGAGCATCTCCCCTGCGAGGCGGTCGGTCATCGTCTTCTCGCCGCGGGCGCGGGCGGCGCCCACTATCCAGCGTATGGCGAGAGAGCCACGGCGCTCCTGCGGGACTTCGATGGGCACCTGGTAGGTCGAGCCGCCGACGCGGCGCGACTTGACCTCGACCGTGGGCCGCACGTTGTCTATGGCGCGCTTGAACATCTTCAAGGGGTCTTCGCCCGACTTCTCGCCTATCTGGACGAGCGCGCGGTAGAAAATCCCCTCGGCCACGCTCTTCTTGCCGTCCCACATCAGCCCGTTGATGAACTTCGTCACGAGCGGGCTGTTATAGACGGGGTCGGGCAACACCTCACGTCTGTCAACTACTCTTCTTCTCGGCATATCTTTAAATGGGTGTCAGGCTGTCTTACTTCTTACCGCCCTTGGCCGCGCCGGCCGCCGCGCCGCCCTTCGGACGCTTGGCGCCGTACTTCGAGCGCCCCTGCTTCCGATCCGCGACGCCCACGCTGTCGAGCGTGCCGCGTATGACGTGGTAGCGCACGCCCGGCAGGTCTTTGACGCGCCCCCCGCGTATGAGCACGATGGAGTGCTCCTGGAGGTTGTGGCCGACGCCGGGGATGTAGGTCGTGACCTCGACCCCGTTCGTCAGTCGGACGCGCGCGACCTTGCGGAGCGCCGAGTTCGGCTTCTTGGGCGTCTGCGTATAGACGCGCGTGCAGACGCCGCGCTTCTGCGGCGACTGCTGTAGCGCCGGGCTGGCCGTCTTGTACTTGACGGCCTGCCGGCCTTTGCGAACAAGCTGGTTGATGGTCGGCACTGCTAGTCCTCGTCCTTCTTACCCGTAGGGGGCGCCCTTCGAGGCGCAATGGGCCGCCCTTTCCTGCCTCTTACCGGAACTGGCCCGGCAGTCAGCGCAAGAGCTTGGTGCCCTTGGTTTTAATTAAGATTTAGGGACGTTCTGGCTTCAAAATGGGTGTGGATTCTGGCCTCCCTAGGGCCAAAACTTTTCTGTGGCGTGGCATTTAATAAGGCGCGGGGACGAGCGGCCGTCCGCCTCCCCGTCGAAATCAGCCCTTCTCGCGGTCGGCCGCCCCCTTTTCGGGCGCGGGCCGCGGAAGTTTACGCCACAATATTTGTCAAACGGCGGCGCCTGCGTTCGCGCAGCCGGGCAACGCCTCCACACCGGCCAAAACTTTCCGAGCGTTGCACTATTGGGAAATGGACTGCGAGTCCAAACGAGAGACTATACGGCCACGGCCACGGTCTGTCAAGCGCGCGCCGGGCCGCCCGGCCGCCGCGCCTAAGTATTTCTTCTTTCCAGACTTTTCTGCTAAAGTCTGCCCCCAACGCAGGATGTGCGCCCACGGGCGTTCCCGCTGAAAGGCGAAAATCTTAGATGCGTTTTAACCTTGACGAGTACGTCACCGTCCACGAGCGGATCGAAAGATTTTACGCAAAATACCCGGAAGGCCGCATAACCACGACCATACTTGAGCACAACGCCGAGACCGGCTTCGTCCTTATAAAAGCCGAGGTCTTCCGCGGTCACGACGACGCCCTGCCGGCCGCCACGGGCCACGCCTACGAGCTCCGCAGCTCCGGCCACGTGCAGCAGGGCAGCTACGTAGAGGTGTGTGAAACGAGCTCAGTAGGCCGGGCGCTCGCGCTTTTGGGCTTCGAGGTCAAGCGCGGGGTCGCCAGCCGCGAGGAGATGGAGAAGGTCGCGCGGCGTCAGTCGGAGCGCCCGACCTCGAAAACGCCCGAAAAACCGGCCCCAGCGCCCCCGGCGCCGCCCAAGCCCGTTTCCCCCGCGAGGGCGGCGAGCCCGGCCCCTGCGGCCCCCGCGGACGAGGAGCCGCCCGGGCTCGACGAGCAAATCCTACAGGCGGCGGGCGAGCTCGGCTACGACGCGGCGAAGGTGCGGCGCTGGGTCAACCAGAAGTTTGAGGTCGCGGGCGGGCTCGCAAGCCTTACCGACCAC